>JBILGG010000027.1:0-9513 GCA_044351165.1 Candidatus Caenarcanales bacterium
ATAATATAATAGTTAAAAGTTTTAAGTAAATTTGCTCTTTCAATATCTGAAAATTTTTCAGGTACATAATATTTTTTTAGCTCTTCCGCAGTTTCTATCTTAACTGCTGAAGCTTGTTTTGGAGTGGGTTTTGGATTAGAACTAGATATCGAATCATTATTTTTTAAACGAGTGGCAATAGAAGCTAAAAACTCTTTTTGTGGATTTAATTCTTGTACTAAGCCTGCAAGACTTTTTAAACTATCTAAATCAGACAATCTAGTTTCCAAAGCAGTCGATGCCTTGGGCTGCTGATAACCTGCTTCTAATACTCCTGAGAACATCTCTAGACTTTGTTTTTTTGAAGGGTCTGATGAAATTTGACTGGTTACTTCTTTAGTGATCCTATCATTAACCCCTTCACGCATTCTAGCATTCGCTTCATCTCTACTATTATAATAACCAGCATTCATTTGAGGATAAGCTATTCTAGAACCAAATCCAAAACGGAACAGACCTCCTCTAGCACCTGGATACCAATTATAAGCAGCTTTTTGAGGAGCACCCCGCTCAATTGCTCTCGCTCTTACTGTGGCCTGATGCTGAGCTTCTCTTTGATTTATTGCTTCTTGACGATATTGGTGCTCTTGCGACGTTTTTGGAGTATCTAAAATTGTACCTGTTAATTGCTGAGCTACACCTGTTACTGAGGCAGAGGATACTTTGCCCTGACTGTCTATTAGAGAACCTTTCAGCCCTGGTGTTAACAAAAGTCTAATCCGTGAAAAATCAATAGGAAGATTTTTTGATTTTGCTTGATTTTGCAGAATTTTTAAACCTGATTCTGCTAAACCTTTTTGAGCAGATTCTATAAGATCTTTAGGTAAGCCTAATTTAGATGAAAGCTGTTCTGAATTAGAAAATATCTGGTTAGGGGATAATTCAGGATGTGCATAAAAAGCCAATCCCACATCTATAATGCTCTTTCTTTGATCGTTAGACATTCCTGTAATAAAATCACCGACTAGCTTAGAATAATGTTCTTTATCAGCAGGCATGCCTGCTTTAGTTAATATATCTAAACTTGCTTGTTGTAAAAAACTTTTTTGATCTTCGGGCTTTAAGCCATTTAATAAGGCATTAGCAACATTCAAGACTTGCGAGATATTTTTAGTGCTAAATTCGTTACAATCATAACAACTTGCAAAATCAACAAGAAGTGAAGCGGCATCTGCTCGAGCATCATCACTAACTTTATCTAAGCCATATTTTTTTGCATTAGTTGTTTGAAGTAAATTTGTCAGAAGATCGTTTGCAAGAGGATTTAGGATATTTGGATTTGCTAATCTTGTACCAGCCTCAATACTTGAATATCCATCTATCATGGTATTTAAAATCTCTTTCCCCGATTCTAAAAATTGTGCAAGATTCTTAGCCTTAGATAAACCAGCTACTTGAGTCATTAATGTATCAATGTTTTCAGGTTTTAAATCCATCAACATTGAAGCGGTAAGATCTTGATATATTTTTCGATCTTGATCTGGAATTTCGGAATTTAAATCATTTATAGATTGTTCAAGCTGAGGACCAAGTAAATCAACTAAAATCGCTTTATGTTTATCTCTTAATTCTTGATTTGCTAAATCCGAATATCTTATTTCCTGCAATCTACTATTGATAGATTTAAATGCCTCCAAATCACGCTTCTGGGAATCTAAAGACTCCAATTGTGATAAATCCCTTAACGCACCAGCAAAAATCTCAGGCTTAGAGCGCATAGCAACCAAGGCTCTAGCTACGTTCTGAGCCTGACTTTGATCTTGCTGGGGGGATGACTGTGTTAACAAACCTGAAATCAAAGCGGCTTGGCTACCTTCATCTAAGCCAGTTAACACAGAATCAAAAAGCTTAGCAATCTGCTCATTACTAGCCTTTTGAAGAGTTTGTGTATCTTTCATTCCAAGCAAAGCCTGAGATAAAGCTTGAATTTGCTCTGGCTTGGCGTTTGCAAGTAGGTAAGCTGGAATCGTATCAGGGAGCTTATTGCCAGCCTCAGCTTGAACATCATCCGCCTTAGTCATTGATTCAAGAGATTTAAGGTCAGCTAAAAAATTTGAAAATTCTATTTGCTGATCAGCAGCCATTAAACCTTTAACAGCTTCTTTTTTAGCTTGAAGTGCTTTTGTAACTAAATCATTTAAAAATTGTTTTTGAACTTGCTTATTAGCTGGATCTGAGGATAATAATTTTGGCAATTGAGATAAATCAAAATCTTTAAGATTAGACCTAAGAACCTCTTGGAGAACCGGATCAATAGGATTACCATCTCTGATACCTTTTTCATCAAGAAGCTTAATCCCGGCATCTACTAAATTAGATTTCAATTCTTCTAATTTTTCTTCCAATAAATAATCGTTTAGTTTACTTGGATCTTCTAATAAGCTTTTCATTTGATCAGGATCACTCAAAGGTAAGCTAGCAATAGATTGCAAAACACTATCTTTTTTAGAGTCATCTACCCTAGACAAAAGGTCAGAGAAAAGTTTAACCTGTCCATTATTAGGAGATCTAGAAAGAGCCTCTGTAAAAACCGTTGATAATATTCTTGATTGCTCGTTGAGTTCAAGCCCCTGAACCCGTGTATTTAAAAGAGACATAAAGGCTTTTTGTTTTTCTTTTGGATCAATCGAAGTAGTAGCCTTACTCATAAATTCACGAAGAGCTGGAGTAAAACTTGAAATTTGTTCTTTTGGTATGGTGCCTATTAAAGATGCTAGGGTGCGCAATTCTTTTGGATTTGACGAAAGTGACTCTACCTTCATCAGAGCTGATTCCAAAGCCATAGAAAAATTTTGAGACTTAGGATCAGTTAGATACTTAGCAATTTTGTCGACATTAGACGTGTCAATATTTTGCAAGCCTGCAACTACTGAATCTAAAACTGAATCCTTAATTTCTTCTTTATTTTTTGGATCTAGAGGAGCTTCTTGAGTCCTTGAAGTCTCTGGTTTAATTTCTTGAGATGGTGATTGCAAGCTGGCTAGAGAATAAATATCTACTTTGGGTGTTGGTTTATTTCCGGGTAGTCTTTCAAAAACTTTTGCTAATTCAATAAGTTCTTTTTCTTGCGCCTCTATCCTTGTTCTAGTTTGCTCTGCGACTTGAGACTGAAGTTCCTTTGCAAAACCCTCTCTAATAGACTGATGTAACTGTTCCCTTGTAGGAACACCAGAAAATTGCGCAGGCTTACCTGTCAATTTATCAACATCGATTTCAGCTAATTTTTTATCATCATGTGGTCCTGGATAATTCAAAACATTAGATTCAATTTGTTCTTGATTATAAGAAGCTCCCCAAGCTGAAGGGCTTAACCAGCCTCCTAGTAAACCATTAGATTTTTCTTGCTCAAGCTGTTCATGCGTCTTGTTATAAGCTTTTGAACTTATTTCAGATCTCATTTCGCTCACATCAGTCAAATCTCTCTCTGGGCTTAAATTTCTTAAAACTAATTTTTGATCCTTGCTCAATTTACCAAATCCGGCAAGAGACCCTAAAATGCTCTCCGTAACTTGATTTGAGATAGATGTCAAATCACGCAATTGACCTTTAGATGTATCTACTAAGCCAGGCAGTAATGCTCGCAGCTCCTCTAGTTTTTTAGGATCACCACCACTAATTTTATTTGTTAGAGCCTTTACCAAAGCAGTTTTAACACCTTCAGTATATTGAGAGCTACCCAGAAGATCATTAATTTGTTTTAGAGACTCAGCTTGATTAGGACTAGAATTATTAGCTAATAATTCTTCTGCGATACGATCAAGATTTTCTTGCTTCTTATCATCGGTCAAATGCGCTTCTGCAGTACTCATCAACCCAAACAGTTTATCAACATCTAATTGACCTGGTCGATTCAAAGCACTGGTCAAATCTGATGCTAACTTCGGCTGTTTGTCTTTTTCAACACCAGCAAATAAAATACTTAAAGCACTTGAAACAGGTGCAATCTTAGAAGTATCTGCATCAATAAGCTCTCTTGCTAATTGATGGGCTGGACTAGTACCGGATTTACCAGAATTAGAATTATTTAAAAAATCCTGAATTTGGATTTCTCTTGGACTAAATTTAGAATTAGAGCTTCGTTCATTTGAAGTACTCTCTATTCTCGATCTATAATCTGCAGCAGCTTGAAAAAACCTCTCTGAGACAAGTTTTTGAAAAACTGGGTCTCTTGCAAGTTTCTCGGATGGATCTAATCGCCTATCTTTAAAAAGCTTGGTTTTGTCACTATGGATTTCTGAATCTATATAAAGTCTGGAATTGCTCGCATCTAAAGAAATGTTTTTTTTAGCGTCAGATAGTCCTGGCAAATAGCTAAATTTAAATTGTTCTTTGCTATTTTTATCCTGATCTTGCCTTAAGAACCCTAACGAGTCACGCTTAAAACCCTCTCGAGGAGCTAGGCGATCTAAATTTTGTAAAGAAAGAGAATCTAATTGTTTTTGCTGATCTTCTTCTTGTTTTTTTCGCAATAATAAATCTTGTGAGTATTGATTTTGAGATTCTCTAATACCATCCACCACGAAGCAAGTTTCCTTACTGCTATTAAACAATATTTTTATTAAGCTTCTGTTATCATGTCTAAAAATTTACCTAAAAACCGCACGCAATTTATTAAGCGTATCTTGGAAACCTACTTGCTCATAAATTCCTTGCTTCAAAAAATTATCAATCTTAGATTTAAGATCGATCGCACGATCTATCTCTGGATTAGTGCCGCGCTGATAGGCTCCAATGTTTATAAGATCTTCATTCTCCATATAAACTGCCATCATATTGCGCAGATCGCCGGCCATTTTTTGGTGCTCCTCGCTGGTAATCTCCGGAAAAAGCCTCGAAACACTGCCCAGGACATCGATAGCGGGGAAGTGATTTTTTACGGCAATTTTTCTAGAGAGCACAATGTGACCATCTAAGACACCACGCACCGTATCAGAAATCGGTTCGTTAAGATCATCACCCTCCACCAAAACCGCATAAATAGCGGTAATAGAGCCCTTGTCGTTTTTGCCAGCGCGCTCAAGTACTCTGGGAATTAACGAAAACACACTTGGTGTATAACCTCGCATGGTAGGCGGCTCTCCGACAGCAAGCCCTACATCCCGCGCGGCCATTGCCATTCGCGTAACACTATCTACCATCAGCATGACTTTTTTACCTTTGTCACGAAAATATTCAGCGATGGTCGTCGCTGTCAGCAAGCACTTCATACGCATCATAGCTGGCTTATCGCCGGTCGCGATCACGCAGACAGAGCGTTTCATGCCTTCCTCTCCCAGACTGGCTTCTATAAAATCCTGCACCTCACGGCCACGCTCTCCGACTAGCGCAATCACATTTATATCAGCTTCGCAATATCTAGCGATCATACCCATAAGAGTACTTTTACCGACTCCAGATCCAGCAAACAAGCCGATCCGCTGTCCCTCACCAAAAGTAAGAGTACTATCAATAGTCCTAACTCCGCACGAAAAAACTTCTTTTATTCGCGGACGCCCAAACGAATCAGGAGCCTCTTGTTCGATATCACGAAACTCCTCAAAAACCGGTTTGGGCCTGTGATCCATGGGCTCACCGAGTGGATCAATAACGCGGCCCAAAAGATCAGGGCTCAAACCCACTTGAAAAGTATTGCCTGTCGGATAGACCTTACAGCCTTGGCTCACGCCCTTACCGTCCACCAGGAGCAATAATAAAGAGATCTGTCCTCTAAAACCCACTACCTCAGCGAGTTTCTCCTCACCGCTATCTGTAACTATACGGCAAATCTCACCGACTTTTGCGCCGGGTAATTGCGCTTCTAGCAAAAGTCCCACGACCTTACTGACATAGCCATACCACTGGCGTGATTCAAGATTAGCCATCGAAACTTGACAGCGTTCTTGAATATAATCAGCCTGAAGTTTAAATTCCTCGAGGTCCACTAGGTATTTTATACCCAAATTTTTTAGATTTTAAAGCCAATTTACATGATAAGATAATTGAGCAAGATAAAATCAGGTATGAGACCGAGGACTAAAGTAACTATTGTAAATACTGGAGGAACTATCTGCTCTAGACCTACTCCAAATGGCAGAGCTGTCAATGAGAAATTTCAACAAAACCTTAGTGCCAGACAAAAAAATGTTTCCCGAATAATCAGTCCTTATTTTATCAATAGCGAAAATCTTGAATTAAAACATATTTTTAAATTACTAGATTCGCTAATTAAACTTATCAAAAACAAAAAAGAAAAACACATAGTAGTCTTGCATGGTACGGATGCTATGGATCATGTTCTGAGAATGATATCTAATCCTAGTCCCCAAACAAGTGATCAGAGATTAAATGAAAAAATTAAAAAGCTCCATACACTAATTGAAACAAGAAAAGCAAAAATAGTTTTTACTGGAACAAATACCACAGAACCAAGCGAAGCTAAAATCAATACCAAACTTGCAATAGATACGGCAGTAGACTCCAAGAGGAAAGCTGGTATTTATCTGGCTTTTAGAGATCATCCAAATGATTCTAGTAAGCCTGATAATGAGTTTGTTTTTGAGGGTGCGACCGTATACAAAAAAAATTATCAAACAAGTAAGATAGTAGGATTCCAAAATGGTCAAGAAGGGATTTTTGATTATAATCAGGTAAGTCATGGTGAACTGGTTTATAGATTAAATGAAATCAGAATGCAGGACCACGACTTATTGACCCAAATACTAGAACAACAACCCAGAACAGTAAAATTAGTTTTTTTTCATAGCAGTACAGCTAATGTTAATAAGGAAAGCAATTTAAATGCACTCGACTTAATTAAAAAAGCAAAACAACAATTTCCTGAAGTCAAATTTTATGGTGTTACTGAAAATGGTGAAGAGCCTGATTTTGGAAGATATAAAGGTTCCGAGCCCTTTAAGTATCTCTTAGAGCCGGTATAAGTAAAAGTACCCAAATTTTTTAACAAATCGCTTGACTTGGGTTCGGGGTGGTGGTATTATTTTAAGCGATGGACGTAAAAAAAAAAGCTTATGTTCAACATACTCTTCCTTTTAAAGAAGAAACGGTGGGGCTCTGCGCTGAAGCTGCTCAAGTTGCACAAGAAGCACCTTCAAATACTGATTCTGACAGGAAAAGAGGTGTAGAGTTAGCAAAAGTAAGCAAAGGAGAGATTTCTAACAATCCAGCAGAAATGGAATTGAAATCTCTTTTAACTAACTTAAGTGTTTTACAAGATAGTTCAACTAGCGATATATTAAATAATAAAGACCAAGATTATACTCTGATTCCTCAAATAATTAATTTAAATCCTCACTTGACTCAGGGATATATCGCTCAAGAAATTTTTGGTACTATTTGCGATGGCTTAGGCGTATCAGCCGAGGAAACAAAAACCAAACTTGAGAATCTTAAGAGTACTATACCTCAGTTTAGTCCTCTTAAGAATAGAGCTGTGTTTGCAATCCTAACAAGAGAAAATAGAAATACAAAACCCCTCCAAGATAGACCTTCGCAGGAGGAACATTTCAACAGAGATTTTTTCAATAATCTCAAATTTACTAATAAATTCCATGCATTAAACTGGGTAATAAACGCAGAAGATAAGCTTAATTTTTTTATTGGTAAAGCTAAAAAAAATCAGATCTCTGATGCTGATTTTTATAGGTACTTAGTACTACTTAGAAGAGGATTGGAAATGATATTAAAAAACAATCAAATAGCCAAACGGTCAAATCTTGATGGAAAATCTGCATCCGTAGGCGGAGAAAGATACTGGGACTAACCCCAACTAAACCTCAGGAAAGTAATCTATATGCGGGCCTTCAGCTGTTACAATAGCTTTTTTGCCATCGACAGGCTTAGTGTAACCTTTGCGAGATCTTCTTGCCTTACCAAAAATTTTGCCCATGTTAACTTTGCTTACTTTGTGCTCAGGGAAAAACTTAGCGAATGCTTCTTTTACGTGATTCTTAGTAGCCCAGCATGGCACCTCAAAAGTAAACTTGTGCTCGTTACTTGCTTGCACACTGGATTTTTCAGTGATCAAGGGTCTTTTTAATACTTCTTCTATTGCGTGTCCCATAATTTATAACTCCCTAAA
Organism: Candidatus Caenarcanales bacterium; assembly: GCA_044351165.1. GTDB lineage: Bacteria > Cyanobacteriota > Vampirovibrionia > LMEP-6097 > LMEP-6097 > JBEAYS01. The sequence goes on from JBILGG010000027.1 coordinate 8,117, forward strand.
AACTAAGCTGCAAGCTCTTTTGGCATAAATCTATTATCAAAATCAGCCAGCGCTTTTTGCGTCGCGAGTATTAGATCTGCTTTTAGCATATCAAGTACATTAATCTCGCTAGAGCTGATTAGTTTTAGATTAGGAATATTAGCAGAAACTCTCTTGAGCAGATCAAGATCAGCGTTTGCTGAATCTACTACGATTAAAACTTTTTTGGATTCAAGACCAGCGTTCTTAAGAATTTCAGCCATAAGCTTAGTCTTCGGCTCAGCGATCTTAAGCTCTTGGATCACAGAGAATCTACCTTGCTGGCAAGCAAGCTGAAGCGCTGACGCTAACGCTAGCACTGATTCTTTTTGGTTCATGCCCTTAGTCCAATTAACATTATTGCGAGGACCATGAGTAACTCCACCACCTCTCCAAAGCGGCGATCTGATAGAGCCCGCGCGAGCGCGACCAGTACCTTTTTGTCTCCACGGTTTAGCGCCACCACCACGAACCTCTGGACGAGTCTTAGTGTGAGCCGTACCGCGACGAGCGTTCGCTTCTTGGCGGACCTTAGCTAAATAAAGAATGTGTGAGTTTGGTTCTTGGCCAAACAAATCGCTGTTAAGTTCTTGTGAACCTGCTTGCTTACCGGTAGAATCTAATAAAGTTACATTTGACATGGTTTATATCCCTTGCAGAGCAAAAATCTTAGCATAGAGGGGCGCAGGAGGCTAAAATCCTGCAAATAATTCGTAATGTCTTTATTTTTTTGGTTTATATTGTTGTACGGATTCCGCTTAACGAACCTAATTGTAACAATATTACAATTAGCGCGCTTAAATTCGGGCTAAAACGCCTTTTTTACCAGTTCTAATTGTAACATTGTTACAATTAGAACCCTTGGTTTAAACAAGCAAGATTACCCACTCTTAACCTAAATTCTTAATTATATAAATGCTTGGTTAATAACGCCGATGATTTAACTTATCTGCGTCTCGCTCAAAAATTTGCGGGGCTTAATTCCGTCAGGCCCCCAGAACCTCAAACTCAGAGCGTAGCACCAGAACAATTAAATTCTATTCAAGCCCGCATCCAAAGCGCACAAGAATCTATCCAAAACCAACGCCAAACAGCTCCGCCCGCAGATGATGCTGGGGATCACTACTTGAATAAACTTTTAGAAATCACTTCCAATAATTCAAGCCCCGCCAAAACCAATAATCTTGAGATGTTCAGAAATGTAATTAACGATCCGCGCTTCGATAACATCACCCAAAAGCCAGTCGGCATGAACGATTCAGCGCTCCTAAAATTATTTCCTAATATAAAAGGTCTAATTGCAAATGACCCGAGTAAAGAAGAAGTTTTTTTAAATAACCTCAACAAGCTCTCAAACTCACTAGACATAAGAACTACAA
>JBILGG010000232.1:0-2763 GCA_044351165.1 Candidatus Caenarcanales bacterium
GCATCGGTGGTGATTTTTTTCTCGGGTGGGTTTTATGAATCTTTAATTGCTGGTGTGATTAGTTTAGTGGTAGGGATTCTTGCGGTGTCAATTTCGTTTATGCCCCAAACAGCGAGGTTCTTTGAGTTTTTGGCGGCGTTTATTGTATCAGTCTTAGCGTCTGTGATTTATGTTTTTTATCCTTGCTTCTCGATCGAGTTAGTTACTCTAGCGAGCTTGATAGTTTTCGTTCCGGGTTTGAGCTTGACTATTTCTATGACTGAGCTTGCTAGCGAAAATTTAGCGGCGGGAACCGCGCGCTTGATGCAGGCGATTACTGTTTTTATGAAACTCGCTTTTGGAGTGGTTTTGGGGACGACTTTGATGAAGCTAGCTTATCCTTCTATAAGTTTTGTCGATAAAGTTAGCTTGCCAATCGCGCCATTGTGGATTATTCCAGCGTTAATTACATCTGCGATGGGCTTTACGATACTGTTTAGAGCGAAGCCTAAGAATTTTTGGTGGATATTAGTAGCCGCGATTCTGGCTTTTAGCGTTACTTATTTTTCGGGTAATTATTTATCGACAGAGCTAGCTCCGTTTATCGGAGGTTTTGTCGTGGGCTTAGGAGCCAATATCTACGCCCGTTTGCTCAAGCGTCCAGCCGCGATGATAGCTATGCCCGGATTAATTTTATTGGTCCCAGGAAGTATTGGATTTAGAGGGCTGTCTTTTTTGGTAGAAAAAAACACTCTAGCTGGCATAGAGACTACTTTTCAGATGTTTATGATCGCAGTCGCGCTGGTCGGCGGTCTTTTGCTTGCTAGTATTTTGGTTTCGCCTAAACGCAGTCTTTAACCGGGATTTTGTGCCCCAGCTTAACAAGAGTTTTTTCTAAACTGGCTAGCCCCATCAAAATATCTCTATCACTTACAAACCCAAGATGTCCCATTCTAAAAATTTTGTCTTGAAGTTCTTTTTGACCATTAGCGACAGTAATGCCCCAATCTTCTTTTATGGTCTTGCGGATATCAGGTACGCTGATATTCTCTGGCGGGTATATAGCAGTAATAGCACACGAAGCGTCTTTATCGGCGCACAAAAGTTTGAGCCCCAAATCTCTTAAACCTGCTCTGAGAGTGTCTCTCAGGCGAGCGTGTCTGCTGTAGATTTTTTCTAGTCCCTCTTCTTGCATTTTAGTCAGGGCAAGCTCTAGACCTACGATAAAAGATACATTTGGGGTCCAGGGTGTGGTGCTGTCCTTGAGAGCTTTTCGAGCTTGGTTCCAACAAAAATAATAGCTAGGCGTTTTGCAGTTTTCTTTTGCCTTCAGCGCGTCAGCCGACACATAAATAAAACTCAAGCCAGGTGGGAGCATAAAGCCTTTTTGGGAGCCAGATACAACTACATCAATCCCTAGAGCGTCCATTTCAAGCGGCATACAGCCAAGTGAGGTAACAGCATCTAATATAACTAGCGCGCCGTGCTCTTTTATGATCGGGATAAGTTTATAGATGTCATTAGCAGTCCCTGTCGAGGTTTCGGAGTGTGTAATAGTGACATATTTATAAGTGTCTTTTTTTAGCGCTTCTTTTAAATCCTCTGCTTGAATGGCTTTGCCGGGTTCTGCTTTTAGGATGGTGGTATCTGCGCCATAGATTTTGGCGACATCAGCGAATCTCTGTCCAAACACTCCTATCACCAGCGACAAAACTTTATCACCGGGATTTATTAGATTACTAATCGCGCCTTCCATCGCACCTGTGCCGGATGCGGTGTAGATATAAACTTCGTTTTTGGTTTGGGCGAGCCACTGAAGTTTTTCGGTAGCAGACATAAAAATCTTAGAAAACTCTTTAGAGCGGTGTCCAATAGGATGTTTGGCGATAGCTAATAAGACAGACTCCGGTACTGGTGTAGGTCCGGGTATCATCAAAAAATCTTTTTCTTTCATGTAAAAATTATAACTTATATAAGCTTGCCATCTTGGAAGCTTAAAAAAGCTTTTATACCTCGCTCTAAGTGCATTTGCTTGAGGCAATAGCCCAGATTTTCAAGGCTGGCTCTATGAGTTATTAAATCAAAAACTTTTATCACTCCGTCGCTAAGAAGTTTTAGGCTGGCCCTTAAATTACCCAAATTAGGCGAATAACTTCCTAAAACGGTCAATTCTTTGTAATAAATACTATTATTCCCAAATCCCAGATTTTTATGCAGAATTGACGAAAAAACGCAAATTGTGGCTCCGTTGCGCGAGTTTTTTAGGGCAGTTTCTACTGCTAAATCCGCTCCTGCACAAAGAAAAATATAATCAAATTCTTCTTGACCGAGATCTTGTTTATGATGATCAAAACCAAGTTTTTGGGCCAATTGCAAGCGATCGGGGTTTAGATCTAAGCCAGTCAGCTCGCTGAGCGGATAATAATGTTTTATTAGTTGTCCCATAATCAGACCAATAGAGCCTAAGCCGATCACCAAAATCTTGGCTGGGATTGTTGCGGAGGATTGGATGGCGGTGCGCTCGATCGCTTTTATACAGCAGGCTATAGGCTCTGTGAAGCTTGCGGTTTCATCGCTAAGATGAGGCGGAATTTTTTGGACGGTGTGAGCGAGATGGTTTTCGCTGAGCTCTAAATACTCACAAAAAGCACCAGGGTTAAAATTACTACTCTTAAACTCTTGACAGAGACTCTCTTGCTTTTTGAGGCAGTAAGCGCATTTTAAGCAAGGCACATGGTGAGAAGATACTATTCTGTCTCCAGCTTGAAAGCCGTATTTGGAGCT
>JBILGG010000234.1:0-2744 GCA_044351165.1 Candidatus Caenarcanales bacterium
GAAGTCCTCAAAAAATTCGCTGAAGAAAACGGCTCCAAAAAATACGACCAAACTGTCGAGCTTGCTGTTCAGCTAGGGATCGACACTAAGGCTAATGATCAGCAAGTGAGAGCTTCTGTTTCTTTGCCTGCTGGTACTGGTAAGACTGTTAGAGTCGCTGTTGTTACAAAAGGTGAAAAAGTTTCTGAAGCTAAATCAGCTGGCGCTATAAAAGCTGGTACAGAAGATCTGGTAAAAGAGATCGAAGGTGGTTGGATGGAGTTTGATGTGCTTGTCGCTTCGCCAGATTGTATGCCTTTGCTTGGTAAGCTTGGTAGAGTTCTTGGTCCTCGCGGTCTTATGCCTAACCCAAAAGACGGAACGGTTACAGCTGACGTAGCGAAGGCAGTAAAAGATTTGCAAGCTGGTAAAGTAAGCTTTAGAGCAGAAAAAACTGGCGCTGTTGTGCATATGCCTATCGGCAAAGCAAGTTTTGCGGTGGACGATCTTCTTAAAAACCTTCAAGCGGCTATTCAAGAGATCCAAAAAAACAAACCTAGCTCATCTAAGGGTGTTTACCTAAAATCTATAGCTATTAGCACTACTCAAGGTCCTGGCCTTGAAATTAGCGCTGATTCTTTATTGGCTGCCTAAAAAATCTTATAATTTTCCTGTAGCTGGTATTTACTTATTGTAGTTGTATTGCTATAATTTTATTGTGTTAGGGATTCGCTGAAAAACGATTTTTGAGGCGGAATCCGTTTAACAAAAAACAAGCAATAAATCCAATGGTTACGGACTTATTAAAAAAAATAACAGGCAGAACTCCAACTGTTTCTAAGCCTGAAAATACAAGCGCAAGCCCCTCTGTTACTAAGCCCCAAGCTGTAGGCTCAGTGGATAGCGACAATAAAGCTAATAAAGTAACGGAGTTAAACGCCAAGCAACCTGTTCCCAATCCGGCCGCCACTTATAAAGGCGACCCAGATGATCAAGTAATAGTTTTTGATATGGATGAAACCCTTATTGCGGGCGATAAAACCCCGCTAAAAGGTGAGCTTGCTAAAAAAGTAAATGGCATGGGTGATAGAGAAATCTCCACCATCAAAAAAGGCGATCCAATAAATAAATTACCTTTTGATATTAATTATGTGCTCAGACCCGGTGTCCAAGAGGTTTTGGAGTATTTGACCTCGCGAGGTTATAAAATAATTGTCTCTACTCGTAACTATCAAGAGTACGGCGAAGCTATTTGCAAGCATAATCCTATTTTGTCTAAGCACGTCAGCGGAGTGCTTGGACGCGAGGATTTAATGGTCGCTGAGAATAAAGATTTTAAAAAATATCCTAATCACCCTGATCGTTTTGGGTTTTTTGGAAGGGTTAAAAATGCTTTTCTAAATTACTGTATCCACGGCCCTAAGCATCTTTGGTTAAAGTTTAAGTCTATATTTAACGGTAAGAATATTCGTTGGAGCCCGCCTAATGGTGCGCTTGGTAAGTATCCTCCTAATATGATCGAGCTTTTAAAACTGCGCGGCAATAATAAGCTTAATGGTTTTCGTGCGCCCAGAATTCTTGTCGATAACAAGGCGAGCCGCTCGCTAAGAGACTCTTCTAAATCCGGTGATTTTGCTCTTATCAATCCAGATGTCGATGGTAAAGAAATCGGGCGACCACAAGATTTTCATGCCGATTCCAAGACCATAAAAACAAAAATTAAAGATCCAGAAACAGGCGAAGAAAAAGAAGTTTATCTCTGGGTAAAAAATGTCATAGAAGGCATAGAACGCGGATGGAAAGGGCAGTTTAAGCACACCACAGGTAAAGAGCCTAAAGATATCTCAAAATAGCCAAAAACTTTCGGTATCTAAAATATAGCCAGTATTAAGATCTTCAATGGTAAGAGGAATGAATAAATTACCATTTTCAATTTCAGGGAATTGAGATAGAAAATCTTGATAGGAAGCGAGCCTTATTCTTACACTAAAGTTTTTCTTGATTGAGCTGATTTCACTAGCCGGTAGAATTTCTATTAGATCAGGATGATCAGTAGTAAATTTTAGAGTTCTAGTTTCGCCAGGATAAAAATTACGGATATTTAAAGTGATAATTCTTTTTTTGGAGTTTTTTAATCCGATTGGATTTTCTAAAACTTTGTTTTTGATTTTAAAACTAGCTAGATCTAGATCAAAATTAATATCAGTGCTCAAACCTGCTTGCACATTGATTTTTAGGGCTTGGTCGATTCCTGTATTTAGGTCAGCCGTCATTAATGATTTTACCCCTTCCCCCATATAAAAATTATCCTGAAGAAGATTTGGGCTAATCGGGCTGTGTAAACCCACCGATGAGCCACCTTTAAAAATACTATTTAGGGGTTCGGCTTTTATGATGTAATTTCCTGGTACTAAATTAGGTAACCTAAAATTTCCTTCACCAGCACCATCTACATCACTAGGACAAGCAATAGCTTTTTTGCGAGGGTTAGTATCATCCACCAAAAAAGCAACTACACTAGCGCCTCTAATTCCTGCGCCTCTTTGTTTTAGCTTGCCGGTGATAGTTCCATAAAGAGAACCCTCATCACCCTTGGGATAACCTAGGCGCACCGCTGCGATATCGTCTTGTTGCAGTTCTACAAGCGGGTTTGCGGCGATGGGAAACATAACAGGTACGTCAGTTAACTCATCTATATCAAGCTCGCCGTTAGCATATTTGTTATAACCCTCATTATTGCCGCCTTGAGTGTGATCCAGCCCGAA
>JBILGG010000235.1:0-2741 GCA_044351165.1 Candidatus Caenarcanales bacterium
TTCCTCATCCACCCCAAATCTTGCAAATCAAATAACTTCTACTCTAAATAATCTTGTTATCAAAGCCGAGGATATTACTTTTAATAAGCAAATCTCTCTTGTTATCTACAGAGAAGTCTCAAATCTTGAGGATAAAGTATATCCAGCTATAAATCTACACTCAGCAAGGTTAATTTATTCCAAAAAACACTTTAAATAGAATGCAATTTCTCTAAAAATATTGGTATAAGATAAATAGAGGTTCTCTTTCTCTAATGGCATCACAAGAAGAAAAAATCAAATTACTAAAGATAGATTCAAGTTCAGGCGCTAAAAAATCTGATTTAAATCAGTATATTCCTCTTGTTGAGATGATAGCTCGCAAAGAGATGAATTCTAAATCCAAACAGATTATTTCTTTTGATGAGCTTGTAAACACTGGTCTTATTGCTGTTAATAAACTGATTGAAACAGCAAAATTAAATAAGGGTACTGAATACAATTCAAGTTACATTGCTCAATCTGTTAAATGGGCTATGAAGGATGAGGTAAGATCTCGTCAGACTTGGTATGGTGTAAAAAAAGTAGTTGCTGTAGATCAAAAGGAAGAAATCATACCTGAAGATACTGGTAACGAACGTTTCGATCCGACCGAGACCACTGTTATTAAGTCTCTGGATGATGCTAAAAAAGCTGTTTTTGAAGTTATTATGTCCGTTGAAGCTATGGAAGAAGATGTGGGCTTCACTCCCGAAGACACTAATAATCCACAGATACTAGAGCATCTTGAACTTTTGTCTATGAAAAACAGTCTCAAAAAATCTGTTGCTAAATTACCATCTAATCTTAAAAAAGTAATAGAACTTAGATTCTATCAAAATCTACCTGGTAATGATGTCGCTAACCAGCTTGGCGTAACTCCTTCCCGGGTATCTCACATGATTAGAGAAGCGGTTTCAAAATTAAAAGTATTAATGATCGCGGAGGGGTATAACGAACTCTAGATCAAGGTTTGCTAAGTGTTTCTCCGTTAGCGCTTTTTTGCTTTGAGGCTTCATTTACAGCTTGAATTCCAAGCATGATTAAGCTATTAACCATGGCTTTTCTTTTTTCTTCTTTAGTTATATTAGGGTTTTGCTCAGCTTGATTCGTTTCCTGAATTTCATTAGTGCTGGTTTTATTTGTCGGGGCGGGCGTGGCTGATGATTTTTTTCTTGTCAAGGATTTGATTCCAAGTTCAAGAATACTGTCTACCAATTCATTAGTTTTATTGGTGCTAAGTTTTTTTAGATCGGGTTTGATTTTAGGTTTTTCGATACTACCGCTAAGAATCAATGGGACGCTGGTTTTGATCTTGTCAATAAATAAATCTGCCTGAAAATCTATCACTCCTTGATCTTTTATAAATCCATCTGCGTAAATTTTTACTGGTGCGACATTAATTACAATATCCGTTAGGTGCATTGTTTTGCCGCTAATTTCAATATTGGTTTTTAGATCTATAAATTCACCGCTAATTTTTTGGGTAAAATCCTCGGCATTAGTAAAAATTTGATCAATTATATTTTGGTATCTTGTCAAAGATTTTAGAATATATAAACTTCCATTTTTTATGGTAATAAAAGCTTTACCATGGGTATTTTTAGAAAGCGCTTCGGGGTTGCTTCCAAACGATGATATATCAAAACTATTAATTGCAAAAGTACCAGATAAAATATTTCTGTACTCGGTAAAACAATTGAGTGCATCTCTAATTTCTAATCCATTAAAAGAACCGCTTACCCTGTAACTACTATACTGATTATGTAAATTATTTGAGAGTTTAGCCTTAAAATTAAGCTCTCCAAAGTTTTGCTTTTTGTAAAGTATCTTAAATGATTTTGATTGCAAGGTAGCTTCAAGAATTCCTTTTAATGGATAAAACGAAAAATCATGATAAATAATTGAATCTAAATTAAGTCTAAATTCCGGATTAGCTCCTAAATTAATATTATTTATTTCAATATTACCTGCACCGTTGATTTGTGAATTAATATCACCTTTGATTTGTGCTGATTGTTTAATTTTTGAATTAGTAACGAGAATTATATCCTTATTAAAAATTTGCTTTTTTATAGAGCTTGGTATATCGCTCAAATAAATTACGGCTTCCTCCTGCCCCATTACTGGATATGATTTTTTTTCAATATCAAAAGGACCAAATTTCCCTTTTGAATTTATATATGAGCGCTTTGAAAACAGGTTAGTATTTAATTCATAAGAACCAGTCTGGGACTTGTTTCTATGGAAGTTTAGGTCAGAAAGTTTGAAATTTAGATTTTCAAGAACGATTGCCTCTTTTTGATTTAAAGGATAAAAATTTATTGTTGAGTTTTTTAATGTGATTTCATCAATACTAAGCTTATTGATTGAATTAAACCAATTTTGTTTTTTTAATTTTTTGGGGCTTTTGATCTGTAGATTTTTTATTTTTATTTCTCGTTTGTCATTTTCTTCAAGCACTAAATAAAGTTTTTGAATAATAATTTTTGTGATTTTAATTTCTTTATCTATTAGAGACTTTAATTTTATTACTACCAATACTTCATCGATATCTAAAGCATCTTCAATTGAGATTTTTTTGATTTTTATTGCTGGACTTAGCTGAAAGATTTCAGTAAAACTTATGCTAACTTTTTGGAATTTTAGATCTAATCCAGTTTCTTTTTTTACGGTTTTTTGGATTTCTGGTAGAACCAAGTTTATAAATTGATTTTTTATAT
>JBILGG010000055.1:0-6875 GCA_044351165.1 Candidatus Caenarcanales bacterium
ACCAAGCCTAAAAATATTCTTAGACCGATTTTGGTAGCTAAAAATTTGATTAGTGTCCCTCTGAATCTTAAGCCGGATTTTCAGTGCGCCCTGGAATCCCCTTATAGAGCGGTTCTTAGCTTAGGAGAGATGAAGGTGGATTTGGATTGGATTTATTATGAGGATGATTTTGGTATAGAAATAAATCAGCTCCAGGAGAGAGCTTCGCTGGAGATAAATTTCTTAAACCCAGTCAAGGAGCTTGTTGCAAGCTGGCACGCCAATGAATTAAGAATTGAATTCTCGTATATTAGTTATGTGGAAGCGCGTCCTGTAAAATCCTCCATCTGCTCAAACCCACTGATAGTAATAGATCCAGGGCACGGTGGCATACAGCTCGGCGCAACTAGCCCAAAAGGTGTTTTTGAAAAAGATCTAAATCTAGGAGTCGCACTCCTGCTCCAAGACGAGCTAAAGCGCTTGGGGATTAGATCTCAGCTAACACGCCAAGATGATAGCTTGGTTACTCTTGATGAGCGAGTGGAATTAAGTAAGCCTGCTGATGTGTTCTTGTCCTTGCACCATAATGCTCTGCCTGACGCGCAGGATCCTAATCAAGTTCGGGGATTTTCTGTGCATTATTATCACGCCAATAGTTATAATTTCTGCCTCGAGATAGCCCATTACCTAAAAAAACACTTGGATTTGCCCTTCGCTGGCTTTTATAAGCAGAATCTTAAAGTCTTGAGGGATAATAGTCGTTCGCTTGCTGTTTTGCTCGAACTTGGCTATTTAATCCACCCCGAGGAGTCTGATCTTATCTCAAGCAAAGAATTTCAGCATAAAACAGCTAAATTAATTGCTAATTTTTTGTGTGAGTTTATAAATCGAGAATAAAACCGTGTTTCGTAATATATAATTTTTATATTCCATTTTTTAGTTATGGGAATTTAATTTTGGCGTTTGTTGGATGACGAGCCTGGAAAATAGCTTTAATACCATTATTGTCGGATCTGGGTTAGCCGGTCTGAATCTCGCTCGCAAACTGGCTCAAGCTGGTCAAAAGATTTTTATCTGCTCCAAAGAAGCTGTTACTGAGGGTTCTAGCAAGTACGCTCAAGGCGGAATTGCTGTAGTCAGTCCGCTCAACCCCGAGGATAATGTCGAAAGCCATATCCAAGACACTCTGGCTTCTGGTAAGGGACTTTGTCAAGAAGAAACCGTCAGAGCCATTCTCGGTGCTGGCTGGAAGCAGGTCTCTCAGTTAGTGGGTTTGGGAGTGGAATTCGATAAGAGTTTTAATCTGGAGGGCTCGCATAGCTATAAGCGTGTGATGCATGTCGGTGACTCCACTGGGCGAGCCTTGATTAAACCTCTGATTAATAATATTTCGCGAAACGAACTTGTGCAAATCTCTCAAGGTACAGAAATGGTCTCTCTCATCAAGAACACAGTCAATGGGCGGGTTTGCGGAGTAAGAATGGTGGATATTTCTGGTAATGATTATGATGTTTTTGCTGATAATGTGGTGCTTGCCTGCGGCGGTCTTGCCGGGCTATATGAGGATCACACTTGCCCGGGAATCCTGCGCGGGGACGCTATTGCGCTTGCTTATGACGCTGGAGCCAAAATCGAAAATCTTGAATTTGTGCAGTTCCATCCGACAGTATTTAAAACCAAAACTAACAAAAACTTCTTGATCTCTGAAGCTCTTAGAGGAGCAGGCGCGCAGTTAAGAAATTGCAAGCAAGAACTTTTTGCTCACAAATACCATCCCAAAGCGGAATTGGCGACCCGTGACATTGTAAGCAGAGCTATGTACTCTGAAATGAATCTCACTAATTCTAATTTTGTTTATCTCGACGCTCGCCATCTTGGTAAAGAATTTTTACAAGAAGAATTTCCAATGATTTATAAATTTTGTCTCAATGAAGGTTATGACCTGGCTCAGGATCTTCTCCCAGTGCGCCCTGCCGCTCACTATAGCATTGGTGGTATCAAAACTGATGTTCATGGTAGAACCACTCTAAAAGGTCTTTATGCGCTTGGAGAGTGCGCTAGTAACGGGCTTCACGGGGCTAATAGATTAGCGAGTAATTCCTTGCTTGAATGTATCGTGATTTCAGATTTTACTGCTGAGGATATTTTGAGTCAAGAACTTGATGGCATTAATCTAAACCCAGTCTTGGAGTACTGTTCAAATTATTTTATTCCTCTTAGCTACACCGAAAAACAAGAGCATGAAAAATTAGTATCGGTTATCAGATCCGTTCTTTCAGCTAATTTGGGAGTAGAGCGTCGCCAAAAATCTATGCAGTCAGCTCTGAAATATCTAGAAACTTTACCGGAGTGTAAAGAGCGCACTTCGGCTATCTTGCTTACCCAATCAGCACTCCAAAGAAAAGAAAGCAGAGGCGTGCATTACCGTCTGGATGCGCCTTCTACGAATCCTAATATGAAGATGCCGACTATTATTTCCAAATCTGCTATCGGAGTGTTTTCTATATGACGAATCTAACTAGTAAATTTGTGCGCACCAGAATCGCTCCTAGCCCCACCGGAAACCTGCATATTGGCACGGTTAGAACGGCTCTTTATAATTTACTGTTTGCGCGTAAGCATGGCGGACATTTTTATTTTAGGCTCGAAGATACTGATATGGAGCGCAGTAAAGAAGAGTTTACTCAAGAGATTATTGATGGCTTTAGATTCCTTGGCATAGAGTGGGATAGACCTGATTTTAAGGATTTTGCTGATGCTGTTTTTGAGGATGGGATTGTAAGGCAATCTACTCGCAACTCCGCTCATAGAGCCTATATCAAGCAGTTGATCTCTAGTAACCGCGCTTATAAATGTTATACGACTCCTGATGAGATGGAAAAACTTCGTGAATCCCAAAGAGCCCAAAAGCTTCCCGAGGGCTACGATAATCGCGGACGTAATTATACTGAAGATCAGCTAAAAGATTTCCAGTCCGAAAACCGTTCTTTTGTAATTCGCCTAAACCTGGGTCCAGAGCGGGATATAAAGTGGAGTGATCTTGTGCGCGGCGAGATGTCGATTAATACTCGTGATCTGGGCGGTGATCCTGTGATCATGAAAGCCAATGGGCAAGTGCTTTATAACTTTGCGGTGGTGGCTGATGATGCTGATATGGGGATCACTCATGTCTTTCGCGGTGAAGATCATCTTACTAATACAGCTAAGCAAATCACTATCTATGAAGCTTTTGGCTTTCCTGTTCCTCAGTTTGGGCATTTGCCATTGATATTTACAAAAGACCGTCAGAAGCTCTCTAAGCGCAAGCACGGTGATATTGCTGGTGTCGAAAAATATATTAGGGAGGGCTACTTGCCGTCCGCTCTTAATAATTATTTGGTGGCGACTAGTTATTCATGTCCTTCTGGACAAGAAATTTTTGATTTGGCGCATGGTGCTAGTTTTTTTGATATGGCTTGTGTCAGTAAGAGTCCTGCTGTTTATGATATCGATAAGCTCAATTGGTATAACCGTGAATATATGTCCAAAATCCTTTACCCAGAGCTTTTGAGCGAGCTAAAAAAATATACTAAGTTTGATTTAGATAAATTTTCTAGTGCTGATCTTCAAGAATTAATTGAAGCTATTCGCGGTAACTTGAATAAATTTATTGATATCGATGAAAACATTGATTATTTTTATACTCTACCCAAGCTCGGAGCAGAGTTGCTGAGCTTGATTGGCGAAGCAAAAGTCTTACTCACGGAGCTTACAGCTAGAATAAAATCTGGAGATTATGATTTTAGTTCAGCAGAGCAAATGAAATCTCAAATCAATAAACTGGGTGAAGATCTTAATCTCAAGGGCAAAAAATTATTTATGCCGATTCGAGCGGTTCTATCAGCTAGACAGCATGGTCCAGATTTAGGCTTAATTATGAAGCTTCTTGGCAAAGAAACTGTTTTAGCGAGGTTGGCTGATTTTGGATAACCCTATAGTGCTACTATAGGGTTTAATAATATATTTAAAAATAACACTTGATAAGTTTGTATTTATGTATTATTCTTTGTTTTATGCCTCGGTATCGTATAAAAATAGGGAAATTAACCGTATATGCTTATGGTTCACCAGAAAATTATGAACTTTATAAATTAGGTCCTCTTAGATCCTCTGATTATGTAGATCCTATGAAACCAAGATGCCCAGGTTTTTTAAGAAAACTATCTGCAAAATCTAGAAATCATCCAAGGTCAGAAAAACCAAAAAGAACATTTCTTGATAAAGCTCACATTATTTGGAAAAGATTTGCCCGTCGAAGAAATTCTGGTAAAGCAAAGAATTAGTCTTATAATCTTCTCTATGCTCACTCAAGCAAAACAAGATTTGCGCCTTCAAGCAAAAGAAAAGATTCAGTCTTTAATTGCTGATCGTGAGGATTTTTATCAGCGCCAATCTCAGCTTATCGAAAAAATCGAACTTTCTAGTCTATTTAAAAAGTCTCATACTATTCTTAGTTATTTTCCCCTGGATGATGAATTTGATCTTAGCTCGATGATCATCTCAAACCCTCATAAACGCTGGGTTTTACCTCGTCCTATAGGTAAGGGAATTATGCTTTTGTTTGAGGTCTATGAATTGCATGATCTTAAAGAAGCGAAGTTCTCTTTAAAAGTCCCGCCTGCTACTAACCCATTAGTCCAGCCTGCTGAGATAGATTTAGCGATTATTCCTGCGCTTGGATATGATACTGATGGTTATAGACTAGGTCGCGGCGGTGGTTATTACGATAGATTACTAGCTAAGCTTCCTGCTTCGGCTCGCACTTTAGGAGTGATCCCTAGAGAGCTTATGCTTAGCTCATTTCAGCGTCAAGACCACGATAAACCTGTCGAAAAAATAATAGCGATATAGATTATGCTTGGAAAAAACCTTTTTTCATAGCATCGATTAAACCTTCATCAATACTGCATTTGGTCCAGATAGCAAGAGACTGTACTCCTTGAAGTATGAGCATATCAGAACCGTCAATAGCTCTAAGACCTCGATCCTGAGCAGTTTTTAGGAGCTTGGTCTTTTCATAGATCAAATCATAAATTATAGTATCCGCCTTAAGCTCGTTTATTTGATTAATGCTAAGAGGCATACCTTCCGAGAGCCTGCCTTGACCCACTGGGGTGCAGTTAACGATGAGCTTTGAGTCGCTTAGATTTTCTTGTTCGGTAAAAAGTTTTATATTTATCGAACGGCGTGCAAGATTAGGAAGTGCTTCTTCGGTTTTTTTGAGGTTGCGCACATAGACATTTATAGTGCTTGCACCAATGTCTTCAAGCGCGGCTATGATTGCTTTTGAGGCTCCGCCCGAACCGAGAATACTTACTTGAGAGTTTTTTAGATCATAGCTTTCAAGAGATTTTTTAAAACCAAAATAATCGGTATTAAATCCGTAGATTTTACCATCACGCACCTCTATAGTGTTAGCGGCTCCGATCCTTTCTACAAGCGGATCTAGGACGTTGAGATATTTAATAATCATTTCCTTGTAGGGAATTGTTATATTTAAGCCATCCAGACTTCGAATAAGGCCTGTAATTTCAAACTCAAAGTTTTCTTGATCGATTTCGAACTTTTCGTAACTGCCTTCTATCCCAAGATACTTCAGACCTGCCAACTGCATTTGCGGTGATTTACTGTGTGTGAGAGTACTTCCGATGATGCCGAGTTTTTTCATATCAGACCTTTAGTTTCAAATTTAGATATTCTTGTATTGATTTTACTGAGAGATCTTCAGTTTGTAGTGATCCAAGTGCTTTTACCGTTGCTGAAGATCCAGTCACAGTGGTAATTACAGGGATATTTTTGGCTTGAGCGATTTTAGTTATGGTTTGGCTATCTTCATAAGCTTCCTTGCCTGACGGTACATTGAGAATCAATTGAATCTCATCATTTTTCATCAAGTCAGTAATATTGGGTCTGCCTTCGTTTAATTTTAGAGTTTCTTCTAATTATATACCTGACTGCTTTAGAAACTGAGCAGTTCCGCTAGTAGCCACGATAGTAAAACCTTGCTCTATAAGATCTTGAGCAATTTTTACAGCTGATTTTTTGTCTTTATCATTAAAACTGATAAATATTTTTCCTTTTTTGGGCAGGTTGTGTGAAGCACCAATCTGAGCTTTTGCAAATGCCATGGCAAAATTTGAGCTTATGCCCATCACTTCACCAGTGCTTTTCATCTCTGGACCTAAAAATATACTAGAACCATCAAATTTATTAAAAGAAAACACCGCTTCTTTTACAGATACTTGATCGGTTGGAATTTTTTCAAGTAGAGCTTTTACGTTTAATTCTTTTATGGTCTTGCCTGCCATGATGAGACTTGCTAGTTTAGCCCATGATATTCCCGTCGCCTTAGAAATAAATGGTACGCTGCGACTGGCTCTAGGATTGACTTCTAGGATATAAAGCTCTTCGTCTTTTACTGCAAATTGGATATTCATTAAGCCTATTACATTTAATGCTTGAGCAAGATCTTTTGTAGCATTGGTAATTTTGCTTATGATTGTAGAAGATAAATTTTGTGGCGGGAATACGCATGCTGAATCACCGCTATGGATCCCAGCATATTCAATGTGCTCCATAATCCCGGCTATGACGCAATCCTGTCCATCAGCAATAGCATCTACATCGATTTCGGTAGCTTCATCTAAGAATTTATCGATCAATACTGGGAATTGCTCTGTTTCTAGCATGGTTCTTTGGAGCCAGGAATTTACTTCTTTATCGTTATAAACTATATCCATACCTCTGCCACCAAGCACATAACTAGGTCTCAAAACCACTGGATATCCTATTTCATGGCAAAGTTTTTGAGTCTCTTCGTAGGAATTAGCAATAGCGTTGCTGGTTTGTTTTAGTCC
>JBILGG010000249.1:0-2551 GCA_044351165.1 Candidatus Caenarcanales bacterium
GATTAAGAAGCTTACCAAAACTATCTCGATCTTCAGCCAGATCGATGAATTTTGGCTGAGTGCCAATTATAGTAACTCCTTCAGCTTCAAGCGAATCGCAGATATTGAGCGGGGTCTGACCGCCCATATGTACTATGACTCCTTTTAGTTTTGAGCCTAGAGATTTTTCTTTGTTCCAGATTTCAAGTACATCCTCGACAGTTATTGGCTCAAAATACAATCTATCACTTATATCGTAATCAGTAGAAACCGTTTCTGGATTGTTATTAATCATCACAGTCTCAAAACCTGCTTCCCGTAAAGCTTGTGAAGCCTGAACGCAGCAATAATCAAACTCAATTCCCTGCCCAATTCTATTAGGTCCGCCCCCAAGTATAAAAACTTTTTCTTTTGAGCTAGGAATAATTTCATCTTCTTGCTCGTAAGTAGAGAAGTAATAAGGTGTAAAAGATTCGAACTCGCCAGCGCAAGTATCGATAGTCTTGTAAACCGGTCTAATTCTGTATTTGGAACGAAGATTGCGGATATGTTTTTTGTTGGTTTTTATACATGTACTGATCAAAAGTGAAATTTGTTTATCAGAGAAACCAGCTTTTTTAAATTCCAAGAGTTTTTCTGGGCTGAGCACTATCTCCAAAAATCTTTCGGTAGAGATTTTATCCAGCGAGCCACTTGCCTGCAACAATGCAAATTCGCTTATAACAAGCTCTTGGAGCTGTTTGGACATCACTACGATTTTCTCCAGATGTGTTAAAAACCATTTGTCGATTTTGGTTAGATCATGAATCTCACTAACACTCAAACCTAAATAAAATGCAGTAAATAATTTATACACTCTTTGAGAGCTTGGGCTTGAAATTTCTCTTTTGGTTTTTTCTCTTAAGCTTAATAAATCATCGTTGGATAATTTTTTATTTTGGAGCGAAGTCATAAACTCTTTATTGTAAAAACCGATTGGGCCCTTGCTTTCAAGCCCTCTGAGAGCTTTTTGGAAGCTCTCTTGGAAGGTTCTTCCGATAGCCATGGTCTCACCGACTGATTTCATTTGCGTGCCTAATAAATCTTTTGTCTCGGGAAATTTTTCAAAAGCGAATCTAGGAATTTTTGTGACCACATAGTCGATACTAGGCTCAAAACTTGCCATGGTTTTTTTGGTGATATCGTTAGGAATCTCATCTAGAGTGTATCCTACGGCTAATTTGGCGGCGATTTTAGCGATAGGGAAGCCTGTCGCTTTACTAGCAAGCGCACTTGATCGAGATACTCTTGGGTTCATCTCGATAACCAAAATCTCACCATTACTAGGATTCAAAGCGAATTGGATATTACTTCCGCCCGTTTCTACACCGACAGCGCGGATGATTTTTTTGGAGGCGTCTCTTAACGCTTGAAATTCTTTATCCGTGAGGGTTTGAGTAGGAGCGACAGTTATACTATCTCCAGTATGCACACCCATCGGATCGAAGTTTTCGATAGTACATATAATCACGACGTTATCGTTAAGATCCCGCATGACCTCAAACTCGATTTCTTTCCAGCCAATGACCGATTGCTCTACAAGTACCTGCCTGACGGGGCTTGCGTTTAGACCTTTTACCAGAATACTATCCAGTTCTTCGATGTTATAGGCTATTCCACCGCCATAACCACCAAGAGTAAAAGCTGGTCTTACTATAATCGGGTATCCAATTTCTTCAGCGATCAGGTGCCCTTCGTGAAGCGTAGTCGCTATGCGGGACTTAGGAGTTTGGAGTCCAATTCTCTCCATTAAATGTTTAAATTTTTCTCTATCTTCAGCGACTTCGATTGCTTCAAGTTTTGCTCCTATGAGCTCGACATTGTATTTATCAAGAGTCCCGTCTTTTGCAAGCGCAACTGCTGTATTTAAGCTGGTTTGACCGCCCATGGTCGGCAGAATAGCGTCTGGTCTTTCTTTTTCGATAATTTTTTTTACACACTCAACGGTAATTGGTTCGATATAAGTTTTATCAGCAAACTCAGGATCGGTCATTATCGTCGCTGGATTGCTATTTATTAAAACTACCTCAAACCCTTCTTCTTTTAGGGCTTTGCAGGCTTGAGTACCTGAATAATCAAACTCACAGGCTTGTCCAATAATTATGGGACCAGCACCGATTATCAATATTTTTCTAAGGTCTTTTCTTTTGGGCACTGAATTAAAATTTTATCAGTGTTTGTAAGAGCATATTTTTTTTTAATGATATATAAATTAATCCGATAAGAAATTTGTAAAATAATAAAAATTGAGAATTAATTTTGCCGATATGTAATTTATAGATATTGACAACCGCGATCGCAATAAGTCCGGTAAGTAGTTTGTAGGCAGGTAAAACTTTTTCCACCTGCTGATAAGTGGATTGTAACTTGGTGGTTGAAAACTATTTTTTAAGAGAATTACGCCTCAAAACTGCGTTTTTGTTGAATGCTTAAGCGAGGAAAAATTGTAAAAATAGCCTGTAAATGAGATAAATACTAAAAAACCCACCCCTAAGCCCCTGGAAGACGATTTAAGCCCCGAAAACTAAATAAG
>JBILGG010000028.1:0-9397 GCA_044351165.1 Candidatus Caenarcanales bacterium
GATTAAGTGCATTTAAATCCAAGTTATATGTCTTTACATTTAGTATTTCTTTATATTTTAGCTCAAAAAAGGAAAAAAAACTTAAAAACCACCATGGATCTTGAGAAAAATAGCAACATTAAGGAATTTTAATATAGAGCGGGGGCTTTATTTGGTTCTTTTTTCTTGTCTTTATCGTCTTCAGGTGAATACTTCTCATTTAGAGCCCTAATCATAGATTTAGCCCTAGAACTGCCCAGCTTGGCTGCTATTTGCATGTTATCCCAGGCTTGAGTGATATTCCCTAGATTTTTATGAGTGAGAGCTAGATTAAAATAATAATCATCCTTGAGCGTTGAGTCGTTTATGACTTTTAGTTTTTTGGCTTTTTCCAGATAAACAAGTGAAGTTTTGTAATCCTGGCAACCGATGTAATAATTAGAATCTTCAACACAACGCTTCAAAATATAATCTTCTAATTTTCTAGTAGCTAATTCTTTTTCATTTTTTTTCTTCGGTGATTTGTGGTTTTCAAGTTTTTCTCGAATATAAGAAAGTCCCTCTTCTAGAATTTTCATTTCTGCTTCAAGAGATGTTCTTTGTTTACTTAAATCAATAAAGTAATCTTCGTCAAATTTTATTTTGTGGGACTTTGCAATCAGCTTAGCGATTAGCTTAGGCTCCTCATTAACACTTAAAATATCAATAATTTCTTTGAATTGTTCGTGATAATTTTTAGGCACGTATTCTACATTTTCTATTTGAAGATCAGCCTCTTTAAATCTTTTAGATTTGATTAGAGCATAGAGCATTAACATCTCAAGATTGAGATCTTTTTTCTTGATTTTGGCTCGAGTATTTTCAAGAATATTTAAAGCCATAGCAACTTTGTGTTCCGCTAAAAACGCTTTTGCTTTTGAGATTTGAGTATGTTTAAAAGTAAAAAAATGATAGCTAAAAGCACTGGCTAATAAAATTAAACCAAGTATCGATAAAATAAAAATTCTTTCGTTTTTTGGGTCCATGACCATTATTCATTCTACCAATAAATAATAAGCTCGTCACTCAAAGAAGACCTCGGTCTTATTAGCATCGATCGAATGCCTCAAAATCCTATGTCTAGCACTATCGGCAATAAATAAAGTGTTTTCAAAACCATATTTTGTTTTTATGATACCGAGAGGCTCAAAAACAGATTGGCAAAAATCTCCTTGACAATTTTCGATATTAATTTCCATGACTTTTACGGTATTTTGTAATAAATCAAAAATTTTGATTTGGTTTTGGTAAGTGTCTGCGACGTATAAATTACCGGAGTTATAAGCTAAGCCCTGAGGATAAAGGAGATCCGCACCATTCCAGTCAAGCTTTTCTAATTGGTTTTTCCCAAAGGCATAAACAGAAGCAGCTTTACCGTCAGCAACAAAAATAGCTTTTATGTTTTTATCTTTTAAGGCGTCTTTAGCGTAGGTCAGTCCTGTAACAGAAGAGAATTTATCGAGTTGCATTTTTATTTTTTCTCTGTCGTATTTGAGCAGAAGACCTTTTTGTGTGCCGAGAATAAAACCATTTGCAAAATTAGCAATGGCGCTGTAACCCTGATATTGACGGGCATCTATGGTTTGTACAGTTTTATCTTCAAGATTAACTAGTCTTAAAAGATCATTACCTCTATCAATCACCACCAGATTGTTGCCATCAAAAACCAGATTCTGAGGGTATCTAAAGCTAGCACTTCGAAACTTTCCATCTTTTTTGCCAGGAGCTCCAGATCCTACAATATCTATTAGCTTAGAGTATTTATCTACGATTTTGATTTGGTGATTAGAGGTGTCGGATATTGCAAGAACTTCCATGCTTTCGTTCCAAGCCATAGCACTAGGAAAAAATAAGTTGTATTTTTTGCTAGATTGCTCTTGGATAATGGTTTCACCGTTTTGAGTTACGCTGGTAATTTGACTATGTTCATTTCTTCTTTCGATTTTTAGCTTTTCTTTTTCAGTAAAAATCAAGGCTTTCACCTGCATATCAAGTTTTTTCTTTTTGGTAAATTCATGAATCTTACTGCGCAAGATATTCATGAAATCATCTCTGGAAGGCATTTCGTCAAATTCTTGAATAATTTGATTCTGGTAATCAAGTATAAATATTAGTGGTGTAGAAAACACACTATTAGCATCTGCGATCTGAGATTTTTCATCATGAACAACAGGAAACTCAAGACCATATTTCAAACAAAAATTTCTCAGTGCGCTGGCTTCTTTTTCATATTTAAATAAAGGAATATGCACTCCTATAACCAAAAGCTCATCTGGATAGCGATTTACGCCTGTTTTTAGAATCTCAAGCATCGGTAGTTGACTCTCATCTGCAAAATGCCAAAAATAAACTATTGTAAGTTTGTTTTTTAGATCATCAATACTTAAAGCTTTTTCGGTGTTGAGCCAGATTAATTTATCGGCATTTTCAAGTGTGAATTTAGGAGCGTTATTCAAAAAACTACAAGCACTTAAAATTATGCACAAAATCAAAGGGAGAAATTTTTTAGTCATTTTTGCTTAACCTCAGTATCAATACTGTTACAAAATATAATAACAGCAAGGCTGAAGCTAGCATAGTCATCGTAAAAGGGTCTGGAGTAGGAGTAATTATCGCTGAAATAATAAAAGCTCCAATAACCACATAGCGCCATACGGCAACCAGGTTTGAGGAACTAATTAAATTCATATATCCGAGAGTCAAAATGAAAACTGGAATCAAAAAACAAATTCCAGCAGCAGTAATAATCGAAAGCTCAAGATTAATAAAATGTTCAATTCCATAACTCGGCTCCACCACCCCGGATCCAAACCCCAAAAGAAAATCCAATAGCGAGGGCATTATAAACAAATAAGCAAAAATCATTCCCGCCCAAAACAATACCGGAGTAAGGTAAACCATTGGGGCTAAAACCTTGATTTCATGGTCTTTTAGACCAGGTTTCATAAAAGCAAAGATTTGATGCAAAATTACCGGCAGAGATATGCAAAAGCCCATAAAAACAGCGATCTTAAGAGATACAGTAAAAAGCTCTCCTGGCTTAAGCTGAAAAAAACTAGAACCGGGAGGAGCTGATAATTCAAAAAAAGCAATTATTTTTGTGGAATAAAAAAAAGCCATCAGAGCCACACTCGTAAAGCTGATAAAGATAGCTATTACTCTCATTCTTAATTCTGATAAGTGGTCGACAAGCTCCAAGGCGTTGGGGTTCTCGGGTATTAAACTAGTAGATTCTTGCTTGAGGTAATCTTCGCGATTGAGTTTGGGTTCTGGCATTATGATCTACCTTGTGCGAGCGAAACGCACGCTAATTAAATTATCTCCATAAAGTAAACTAATAGAATTACTGTCAGAGCTAAAACCCTCAGCATCATTGGGATTGAAGAAGATTGAAACCCCACCATCTTTAGAAGCAAAACTATAATTATCACCTTGCTTTTCGAGCTTTACCGAAAAAGACATTCTAAATCCTACGTTCAACCTTGAGCTCACTTCTACTCTGACAATCTTGCCTTGAAGCCGATTGAGAAAACTATTAAGCTCGATGTTTTGATCTCTAGTAAGCATTGGTGTTTATGGGTTTGTCGTAGGTAGAGTCTATAGGTTTTACGCCTAGATAAATTAATCCGTAGCTAATACTGTCACAAATCGCATCCCAAGAGGCTTTGATGATATTTGAGCTGAGCCCGACTGTATCCCAGGACATTGATTGATGCAATTCTTGAGTGTTTATATGCACCTTGGTGATAGAGGCAGTGCCAAGATGACTATCTAAAATTCTCACCTTGAAATCCGCCAGCTGGAATTGATCTATCTCTGGATAGTAATCCCTGAGCGCTTTTCTAAGGGCGTTGTCAAGAGCATTTGCTGGACCATTGCCCAGGCTTGCTGAATGAAGCTCTTGATTTCCGATTCTTAGCCTGACCGTTGCTTCTGTTTTTTCACCATCGACTATATGTACGTTAGTTTCAAGTGATTCAAAATATCTGGGTAGAACTTGCTTGGTGATTGCTTTTTGGGGGACGACGCTTAAGCTATCAGCGAATTCAGCATCGAGAATTCTGCGCACCAAAATCTCAAAACTAGCTTCAGCATTTTCGTAGCTATAACCTTTACTCTCAAGATCTTTTGTGATAGCCAGAATCTCCTGAGCCGCTTGGCGAGCAGATTGCTCAGAACTAAACTCAAAACCATTATTCTTAAGCCAGTCCAAAATATTGCTAGCTCCAGATTGATCAGATACGACTATCTTAGTGTTATTGCCGACTGAATGCGGGTCGATATGTTCGTAACTAGTTTTGTCTTTTTGGACAGCGCTAGCATGAAGTCCACCCTTGTGGGTAAATGCGCGCTCACCGACAAAAGGCTGTGAGGGATTGAGATTCATGTTAGCGATATCGGCGACTTTGCGCGCGACCGAAGTGAGCTTACTAAGATTTTCTTCTGGGATACAAATGAGTTTTTCTTCGTGGTATTTAAGCTGAAGATTTGGAATCATCGAAATCAAATTAGCGTTTCCGCAACGTTCGCCATAACCATTAATCGTGCCTTGTACTTGAATCGCACCAGCTCTAATCGCTCGAATACTATTAGCGACAGCTAGTTCGCCATCATTATGAGCGTGTACCCCAAACTTAATCTGTGAGCCGAATTGATCCACTAGTTGTTTGGTAGTATTAAAAACATCTTCAGGTAAAGATCCGCCGTTAGTATCGCAAAGTATCATGCGATCAGCGCCAGCTTGAATCGCAGTCTTGATGAAGTTCTCGGAGTATTCTTTATTAAAGTTATAACCATCAAAAAAATGTTCTGCATCAACAAAAACTCTTCTGCTCTGAGATTTTAGATAACTAATACTTTCATGGAGCATAGCCAAATTCTCTTCTAAACTAGCTTTCATCGTGTTACTTACTTGCCAAGCTGAGCTTTTGGCGACTATGCAGATCACTTCTGTATCTGCTCTTAATAGAGCGTGTAAAATCGGATCTTCATTAACTTTTGTGTTTGCTTTACGCGTACTTCCAAAAGCCGTTAGCTGAGTGTTTTTTAGATTTAGAGTTTTTGCGATCTCAAAAAAATCTACGTCCTTGGGATTAGCGCCAGGCCAGCCACCTTCGACATAGCTAATACCCAAATCATCTAAAATCTCTACAATTCGTAGCTTATCATTTACGCTAAAAGATATATCGCGCATTTGAGCGCCATCTCGCAGGGTTGTATCGTAAATTTCAATTTTTCTTGACACTAATGAACAATTTTAGCTAGAAACTCCTCTCCATACTCTTATACCCAAAAAAAAGCCCCTGATAATCAGAGGCTTTTTATGCTTAGAGGTAAATTATTATCCAAAACGAATGTTATTTAGTGCTTTCTAGGATTTTATAAGGTTCAAAATCCAAAAACTCACCGCTTAGCGAAGCGCTTTCGGTAGATAACGGATCATCAATACCGATTACAACCCCGTCTACAACACCTTTTGCCAAACCAGTTATACCGCCGGCCACATGACCTACGATAAGACCTGTCGGAATACCAATTAATTTGCCCAAAAGATCATCACCCATCTACACCTTTAGACTCAGCACCGCGCACAAGACCCATGATACCGCCAACAGGCACACCGACAATTGGTCCTACTATTGACATCACGCCTTTTTCCATGGCAAGCACTGGTCTACTTACAGCCGTTGTAAGTATTAAGCCTAATACTACTATTAGGGCATAGGTTTTTTTCATATAGTCTCCTTTATGAATTTGTATTCTTCTTAATAATGACGATCTAGCTTTACTGAATGTTCCCCTAAAAAACAAAAAAGCCAGTTCATGAAACTGGCTTTTGTTTTCTCCCGATAATTAATAAATTTATACAGCCGCAGCGTGTTTAACAAAACCATCTGGAATCAGCTGATAGCCTCCGCCATAGACAGTCTTAATATATCTTTTTTCTGCAACTTCAATGCGAGATCTCAAGTGACGAATGTGAACACGGATAGTATCTACATCATCTTCCGGCGAGTAACCCCAAACTTCTTTTAGAAGAGTGCCTGGGCTTACAGTTTGACCGTGATTTTGCATTAAGCAGTGAAGCACTTCAAACTCAATTGGGGTGAGTCTTAGAATTCTATCTTCGATCTTAACTTCGCGTGATTCTGGCATAAGGGTAATATCGCCAGCGTGAAGAATTTCTGGAATAGACTGAGAAAGAGTGATTGCGCCAGATCTTCTTAATAAAGCTCTAACACGCACAAACAATTCAGCCAAATCAAAAGGCTTAGTCAAGTAATCATCAGCACCAGAATCAAATCCAGTTACCTTATCTTCTGTTCTGCTAAGTGCAGTTAACATAAGAACAGGAATATCCTTGGTCTTGTCATTTTGACGAAGTCTTTGGCAAGCAGTAAACCCATCTAAATTAGGCATCATTAAGTCTAAAATGATTAAATTAGGAGGGTTTTGAGCGATTAGCGCTAAACCGTCAATTGCGTTGTCAGCTGAATCTACTGAATAACCCTGCATTTCTAAATTTGATGTTACAAGTTCCAAAATAGCTGGATCATCGTCAATTACAAATATTCTCTGTTGATTTTCGTTCATAAGAGTAATTATAAACATAAATTATAAAAATTTGCAATACCTAATTTAATATTTTTCAAAATATTTTTTAAGATAATAAAAAGCTGGGGTTTTTACCTATCTCGAACGTAATTTTTCTCTTGAGTTTTTTACGGTTTTTAAGCTAGAAAAAATACCAGAGACTAATTTGCCGACCTTAGAGCTTTTCTTTTCGGTTTTTAGAATTTCTGCGTAGTATTGAGCGATGTTTTCTTTTAATTTTTCTGGATCTTGAAAATGTGTCAAAGACCCTTGGTAAGCCAGAGACAGCCCTCCGGTCTCTTCTGAAACAACCAAGCAAAGTGCATCACAAACCTCAGTAAACCCAATCGCCGCGCGGTGTCTAGTGCCATACTGCCAATCTAGTTTTGGGTTCTCTGTCATGGGGAGGATTACTCCTGCCGCGTTAATGGTAAAGCCTTTGATTATTACAGCCCCGTCGTGCAGAGGGGATTTGGGGTTAAAAAGTGCGATAAGAAGTTCTTTGCTGAGCTTGCCATTGATGCTAGTGCCGGGATCGATGTAATATCGATCAACAGTGGCTTTCTCGATAGCGATAAGAGCTCCGACTTTGTTTTTTTGGAGGTTTTTAAGAGCTTCAACGATCTCATAAGAAGCATCATTAACACTTTTTTTGGATTCAGCCATGTGCAAATAGTCTACTAGAGAGAGATTGCCACCGATCTGCATTAGGACTCGCCTAAATTCTGGAGCGAAAATAACAATTAAACCAATTAAAATAGTAGGTGAAAAAATTTCTATAACTCTTGTTATGATCGAAAGCTTGAGAGTATAACAAAGCAAAATGATAGGACTAATCAAGATCAAACCTCTTAAAACCCGCTCTGCTTGCGTGCCACGGAATCTTTTGTAAACTTGAAAAATCAACCAACCAATAAAAGCTAATTGAGCAACGACACTTATAAAGCTCAATGGATGTAATTCCAAGTCGAACGCTTTATATAAAAATTCGCCTAGATCGAGATAATTTAATCGTATGCTATTGGAGTTTATTTTTTAGCCTCCTAATTCTATTATGCCACTTTTAGGATAAAAACTTCGGCAATTGATCAAAACGGATAAGATCCTCAAGAGTTTCTCGCTTAATAATTTCATACGCTTGTCCGCCTTCAACAAGCACCATAGAGGGCTTGGTGGCGCGGTTGTAATTGGAGGCCATGCTGTAATTATAGGCTCCTGTCGAGTAAACCATCAAAATATCACCGGTATTTATCTGGGGTAGGAGAATATCTCTAATCAGCACGTCCCCAGACTCACAATACTTCCCAGCGATGGTGATTTTTTTGTCTTTGGGAAGATGCGTTTTGCCATCAAGATCTGCGCTGTAAACGGCTTGGTACATTATCGGTCTGGTGTTATCCGCCATGCCTCCATCTACTGAAGCGTAAGTCCGGATGCCAGGAATATGCTTGATATTGCCGACTTGATAAGCTGTAACGCCTGCGGGCCCTACAAGAGATCTACCAGGCTCGCTCATAATGCGGGGTAAAGCAAGTCCAAGAGCTTGACATTGTTCTTTTACAGTTTTACAAATAATTTCTACCCATTGTTCGATTTCTGGAGGATCGTCATGTTCAGTGTATTTGATGCCAAGACCGCCTCCAACATTTAAATCAGTGAATTCAAATCCATAATCATCTTTTGCTTTTTTGTAAAGCTCAAGTAGAACCTTGGTGCTATCACGGTGAGGTAAAGTTTCAAAAATTTGAGAGCCAATATGCGCGTGTAAACCTTTTAGTTCAAGGGCTGGGTGCTCGTTTTTGAGAGCTTTTAAAGCGCCAAGCAGTTTATCAAACTCATCAAGATTAAAACCAAATTTAGAATCAAGCTTACCAGTTTTTATATAATCATGAGTGTGACATTCAATACCTGGAGTTACTCTAGCCATCAGCTTTAGAGCCTGGTTGGGCTTGGATTTTAGAATACTTTTTATTAATTCAAGCTCAAGAAAATTATCAAGCATGATAGTAACGCCATTTTCAATAGCCATATTGAGCTCGTCTAGACTTTTGTTATTGCCATGGAAAATTATTTTTGAACTCGGGAAACCCACTGACAGAGCGGTATAGAGCTCTCCAGCGCTTACCACATCTATGCCCCAGCCTTCTTGATTAACGATGCTACAAACAGCTTTACAGTTAAGTGCTTTACTCGCGTAAATAACCAGTGAATCACCGTAAAACTTCTTAAAAGCCTCACGGTAAGCCTTTGCGCGAGCTTTTATGGTTTCGTAACAAAGAATATAAAGCGGTGATCCGAATTGTTTCACGAGATCTGCGACATAAACACCGCCGATTTTTACTTTTCCATCTGGATCTGCTTGATAGCTAATGGGTTTGATTTGATTGAGTTTTTTATCACACATAGTCATAAACCTTATAATAGCACCAGAAAAACGGTATAATTTAACTGCATGAAAATCAGCCTAGCCCAAATCAATCCTATCGTTGGCGATCTGAATTATAATTTCAAAAAAATAATAAAATCTATCGAACAAGCCGTTCAAGAAAATTCTAGCTTAGTGATTTTTCCCGAGCTTGCCCTAATTGGTTATCCTCCTAAAGACTTGTTATTAAAGGCAGATTTACTCAGTTATCAAGATAGTTACCTAGAAGAATTAAAACTTTATACCAAAAAGAATTTTGCGATTTTAATTGGTGGCATTAGTCGTAATCCTGGTTATGGTAAAAAATTACAAAATTCTGTTTTTTGCTTGGCTGATGGCCGGATTGATTTAATAGCAAGT
>JBILGG010000237.1:0-2709 GCA_044351165.1 Candidatus Caenarcanales bacterium
ATCCAAATCAAAGCAGGAAAGATGTTCAAGCTAAAAATAAATTGAATGCTAATTTAAACGAAATTAGCACCCTACTTGGAAGTAAACAAGGAATGAGCAATAATCCTAAAATTTTAGATCTGGTTATGAAACTAATAAAGAATAACCCATTATAAAATTCAAACTAACTAAAAAAACTAGTCTTGAATTTTACAATCGCTGATCTTAGTTTATCTACAAGCTCGCCCTCGAACTTAGCTCCGCGATCGAGTTCTAGCTTAACATCAGCGTGATTAGCGCTGAAGTAATTAAACCACTCGTCTTTAAATTTAGAAATATCGCTAGTAGCCACATCATCCAAAAGCCCTTGGTCACCGGCGTAGATCGCAGATACCATCTGACCTACCGTTAAAGGTGAGTACTGAGGCTGTTTTAGAAGCTCAACAAGTTTTTGACCTCTACGGATTTGCGCTTGGGTAGCTTCATCCAAGTCAGAAGCGAATTGTACGAACGCCTCAAGCTCACGGAACTGAGCTAGACCTAGTCTTAGAGGACCAGCAACCTTCTTCATACACTTGGTTTGAGCGGCTCCGCCTACACGCGACACCGAAAGACCTACGTTAATAGCTGGTCTGACGCCTGCGTTAAACAAGCTTGACTCCAAGAAGATTTGACCATCAGTAATCGAAATTACGTTAGTCGGGATATACGCAGAAACGTCTCCCGCTTGAGTTTCGATAATAGGAAGAGCAGTGATAGAGCCAGCTCCCATATCATCAGAAAGTTTACAAGCGCGCTCAAGCAATCTTGAGTGTAAATAAAAAACATCTCCAGGATACGCTTCACGACCCGGTGGGCGACGAAGCAGAAGTGACATCGCGCGGTAAGCCCAAGCATGCTTAGTCAAATCATCATAAATAATCAGTACGTGCTTGCCTTGCTCTAAGAAGTATTCAGCGATAGCGACTCCAGCAAAAGGCGCTAAAAACTGCTTGGCGGCTGTATCTGTAGAACCAGCGTGCACGATAACTGAATAATCCATCGCACCTTCAGCGCTAAGTTTTTTGGCGATCTGAGCGACAGTACCGTTTTTTTGACCGATCGAAACATAGACGCAGATTGGTCTTGATTCAGCAGGCTCGTTGCGTTGGTTAAGAATAGTATCGATCGCAATAGCAGTCTTGCCGGTTTGGCGATCTCCGATAATTAATTCTCTCTGACCGCGACCGATAGGAATCATCGAGTCGATAGCTGTAATGCCGGTCTGGAGCGGTTCGTGTACGGATTTCCGCTTAACGATACCAGGAGCGATTTTTTCTAGCGGCATAAATTTGTCGGGGTTAATAGCTGGCTTAGAATCTAGTGCCGCGCCAGTAGGATCTACCACTCTGCCTAGAATCTCGCCGCTGACCGGGATCGAAGCGATACTGCCAGTAGATTTAACTGCTGTACCTTCTTGGATCTTCAGACCAGTACCCAGCAAAACCACACCTACATTATCTTCCTCGAGGTTAATTACCATACCTTGAGTTTTTTCTGGATCATCAAACTCCACTAGCTCACCGCTAATTGCTGATTGCAAGCCATAGATACGAGCGATTCCATCACCCACACTCAGAACACTTCCTTCTTCGGTGATTTGGATCTCATCTTTATACTGAGCGATTTGCTCTTTTAAAATTCTAGTAATCTCATCAGGTCTTATTGCCATATAACTCGATTGTAACAAAAAAAAGACTTGATAATTGAAAGATTTGCTAAACTCTAGTTTATGAAGTTATTCATAGCCTTTTTGGTATTAGCTAATTTATTTTTTAACCCTGCAAACTGCGCCAAAAAACCCCTCGATCGAGTCAAAGCTGAGGCATTACTTAAAAAAAAATGTATGGACTGCCACTCTATGCAGACAGTTTATCCTTGGTATTACAATTTTCCGATTATAAAAGACCTGATTGACGCTGATGTCGCAAAAGGCAGAGCCATGCTCGATCTAGAAGATAGTGTATTTAGCATTAATGATGATAAAGAAATCCCAAAACCTACTTTACTAAAAATCAAAAGCGCGATTGTTGATAATTGGATGCCACCAATCCCTTATAGAATGATGCATTGGGACAAAATCATAAATAATGATGATAAAGAAGTAATCTCCGCTTGGGTAGATAGGCTGGAAGGCAAGGGCATAGTGCCGCTTCCCAGTGTTGATGAGCTAAAAGTCGAAAGATCACTTAGCGAGGAGAAAATCGCTCTCGGGGAGAGGCTTTATCACGATACTCGCTTATCGGGCGACAATAGTCTCTCTTGCGCGTCTTGCCACGATTTAGCTAAGGGCGGGACCGACCAAAAGCAATTCTCGACAGGGATTAACGGTGCTAAGGGCGGAATAAATTCTCCTACTGTTTATAATTCGGTTTATAACCTAAAACAATTTTGGGATGGGCGCGCTGATACACTTGAGGCGCAAGCTCACGGACCGGTGCACAACCCCGGCGAAATGGGTTCTAACTGGCAAGAAGTAATCACCAAACTCGGTCAGGATGCTGAATTGGTGTCGATGTTTAAATCAGCCTACGCCATCAATTCCCCAAAAGAAATCACCGGCGATATGATCGCTAATGCTATTGCTGAATACGAACAGACTTTAATTACGCCAGATTCGCCCTTCGATAATTATCTGCGCGGTCAGCAGACGGCTCTGAGTGCCGACGAGAAGCAGGGCTACGAACTATT
>JBILGG010000238.1:0-2703 GCA_044351165.1 Candidatus Caenarcanales bacterium
GGAATCAGTTTTTTTGTGCGGAATTTTTTCTGTGCGATTTGTTTTCGTGTGCGATTTGTTTTCGTGCGCGATTGGTTTTCGTGCGCGATTTGTTTTCGTGCGCGGGATTTTTTATGCGCGATTGGATCTCGTGCGCGGAATTGGCGGTTAGTTTAGCAATCTTGCACTGACATCACAGCTCTCTTCTTGAGCGTAATCATCCCAGCTTTCGGCTGGTGGTTTAGGTGTGGACTGTGGCTTTGGAACAGCTGATGATACGGGTTTTGGGTTTTTGGATAAACTACTTAAGCCAGCTTGGTCAGGCGGGGTGGTGCTGGTGGGGCTCTGGGCGGGGTTAGTATCGATCATCAAAAATTTATAATCCAAAAGAGCTTTTCTGCGGTTGCGTTTATGGATGACTACTGTGCCATCAGAGCTCGTGTAAGCAAGACAGGGATTAAAACCTATTAGTAAGCTAACTATGATTATTAATTTCATTTTTTATCCTTAAAAATTTGTTCTATTCCTTTTCTGCCCAGGTTCTGCACTAGCGGGCTGGTAAGCCGGTAATTTAGGTAGTCGTAATCAGGTTTTTTGGGCGCGCGCCTTAGGCTGGTGGACTGGTAGAAAGCACTGGGGATAAGGGTTTGGGCGGGCTGTGGTCTCGGGGTGCTTGCCTGCCGGGTTTTAGGAGCGAGGCTGAGTGCTTGCGCGATTTGCCAGTTTTGGAGCTCGAGCTTTAGTTTGTCAATTCTATCTTTTAGGCTTCCAGACTGGATTTCACCGAAGGTAGCGATCTCGACTCGCTCAAGTCTTTTTTGGGGAGCTTCTTTAGAAAAATTTTTATGCGGATAAAGCTCCGCTTCAAGAGCTTCTAAGACGGGATAAGATTTTTGCTTAGGAGCTAGAATTCGCACGGTGGGCGGTTCTAGCTCTTGCTCTTGGTATTGAGCGGATGCTGGATTAGTCATCAGAAAAATCAATAATATTATTATGCTGGTTTTCATTAGTGTTTACCTCAAGTTCGAATTTGATAATGCCTTTTTCAGTGGCGATGACTATATCGGTCTTGCCCAGAGTGTTTGAGCCTGATAGCGCAAAACTTTTTAGGAATTTACTATCATAAAAATCAAAAATAGGTTTGCACTTTACTAACTCGGGGTCCCCCGCTAAAACAAACTCATCAATCTTGCTAGATAGCTTAATTAGTGCAGTACGGTTAGAATTGATTTGAAATAAATTTTCATTATCTAAGATACTGGAGCGGTTCTGATTAATTATCAAATCAGCTCCAGGACTAGCTTTAGCGACAATCTGAATATTAATTAAGCCAGCTTCGGTATCAGCCGTCAGATCACAAGTGCCCGTAGAACTCAGTCCCTGTACTGCAAGCACAGTAGAATTATTCAGGTGGTTATTAAGCTGGTAGATTCTTGCAAGCTTGTTATTTACTAGCCAAGGTTGGGATTTTAGCCTAGCTCCTAAGTCAATCAGGGTGATGCGTCCAGGCGCTATGCTGATCGTATAATCGGAGATTTGGGATCTAGCGTTTACTTCAAATACCTGCGCGCTCACTCTGGAGTAAATGCCAGCAAGCGGGCTTAGAAATATTAGTATAATGATTATTTTTTTCATAAATCTTGATATAGTGAAATAACTTTTTGGACAGCAGATGCGCTACAAAGCTCTTCTAGATTGCGCTTGGCTGATTGGCTGGATTCTATTATTTTAGGGTTGTAAGATTCTTGGGCTTGATAGAATTGCTTGAATTCCAAAAAATTATTTTTTATGTAGCGAATAGTGTGCTCGTACTGGTTGCGTGATCGCTCTGAATCCTGCCAGCTGATTAGATTTGAGCCAATCTGCTGTGAGCCTGCTTGGATAATGCGTTTGCTGATTATGTACGCAGGAGTGTTTTGGGATTTAAATTTTTTTTCGATTTTTACAAATTCTGGATTTTCTTGGCGACAACCTTCTAAGAGATAATTTAGAGCTAGCTCATCGATCGATTCGCTGTTTATCAGCTCGGGGCTCGCTAGCTGGGCTTCTATGGGCGGAGCGTGCCAAATTATCGCGGGTGCGTATTTACGCACTTGGTTATATTCCTGGGGCTTTTGCGGGGCAAAAAAATGCTCGTTTTTAGGGTATGGGCTTGAAAAATCAGCCAGTTCGGCTCTGGCGCCCCGTCCAAGCGACAAAAATATCAAAAAACATATCATCACTAGCTTCATGTTTTAAAATTCTGCCCCAAAACAATTCCAGATAAAAGGGGTCAAAAGTACTTTTTTGGGTTAAGGAATATAGAAAAAATGAAATTACTGAGCTTTTTAAAATCTTGTTGTAGAATATCCCATGGACGGGTGCCAGAGCGGTTTATCGGAGCGGTCTTGAAAACCGTCGTAGGGAAACCTACCGAGAGTTCGAATCTCTCCCCGTCCGCCACTTATAACTACAAGAGGGGTCCATTAATATGGACCCCTCTTGTAGTTTAGGGGTCGAGCACGCCGAGTGAAATCCACTCACGAGAGTTCAATTTTTTTTGTTTTGAAAATCTTACGATTTTCAAGAGCTCCCCGTCCGTTTTTTAGAGGGTGATGACCCGCACGCCGAGTGAAATCCACTCAAGAGAGTTCAATTTTTTTTGTTTTGAAAATCTTACGATTTTCAAGAGCTCCCCGTCCTTGATAAATGGATCCCTCTTATCGTTTAGGGGTCGAGCACGCG
>JBILGG010000258.1:0-2700 GCA_044351165.1 Candidatus Caenarcanales bacterium
TCGCCGAAAAACGCAGTTTTGAGGCGGAATCCGCTTAACAAAATTTTTTTAAGGATCCACTCCCTGAGCCAAGATCCCTTCTTGGCTCAGGGTTAAAAAATCGACGAAGTCGAATTTTTAGTGGATACTTAAAAACCTTGCCGTATGAGACTTCTGAGACTTAGCAAGCTCAGCAGGACTACCGGTAGCCACTATCTGACCGCCGCCTTCTCCGCCCTCGGGTCCTAGATCTATGATGTAATCAGCGTTTTTGATTACGTCTAGATTGTGCTCTATGACAAGGACGGTATTACCGCCATCCACTAGGCGATTAAGCACCTCTAGCAAGTGCTGGACATCATACCAATGCAAGCCAGTCGTAGGCTCGTCTAGAAGATAAATAGTCTTGCCTGTCGAACGGCGCGATAACTCGCTAGCAAGCTTAATGCGCTGAGCCTCGCCTCCAGAAAGAGTCGTAGCCGCTTGTCCGATTTTTATGTAATTAAGCCCCACATCAAAAAGAGCCTGTAGCTTTTTTTGTGCTTGCGGAATAGAATCAAAAAACTCAAGAGCCTCTTCTACAGTCATTTCTAAAACATCATAGATAGACTTACCTTTAAATTTTACTTCTAGAGTTTCTTGGTTATAGCGGCGACCTTTACACACTTCACACTTCACATAGACCGATGGTAAAAAATTCATCTCGATTTCTACTACGCCCGCTCCGCCACAAGCCTCACAGCGACCGCCTTTTACATTAAAACTAAATCTACCTGGGTTATAGCCGCGAGCCTTCGCTTCAAGAGTCTGGGAGAAGACTTGACGAATCGGATCAAAAACACCTACATAAGTAGCAGGATTTGAGCGCGGAGTTCTACCGATGGGGCTTTGGTCGATGACTATGACTTTATCGAGATGCTCAATACCTTTTATAGATTTTAAATCTTGCGGAAAAGGCATAGTATAGCCTAAGTTATGCATTAAAGCCGGTCTTAGCAAATCATTAACCAGAGAGCTTTTGCCAGAACCACTAACACCAGTGACCGCGACAAACTTAGCAAGAGGAATTTGGAGATCAAGATTTTTTAGATTATTTCTACAAGCACCCTCAAGCTCAATAAACAAGCCGTTTCCAGGGCGGGTCGAGCGAGGCTGGTTAATACTGCGTCTTCCTGATAAAAAATCTCCCGTAATCGATCTCGGTGTGTTTTTTATATCCTCGAGCGAGCCGCACGCTACCAGCTCTCCGCCATGCACGCCAGCAAGCGGACCGATATCGATAATATAATCAGCCTTTAGCATGGTGTCTTCATCGTGCTCCACGACAAGCACAGTGTTTCCGATATCTCTAAGATGCTCCAGCGTCGCCAGTAATCTATCATTATCTCGTTGGTGAAGACCTATAGAAGGCTCATCTAAGACATAGAGCACTCCAGTTAGTGAAGATCCGATTTGAGAAGCGAGGCGGATCCGCTGAAACTCTCCTCCAGAGAGCGTCTTAGCACTTCGCGCCAGATTCAGGTATCCAAGCCCGACATCTTTTAAAAACTTGAGGCGCAGAGATATTTCTAGTAAAACCTGGTGAGCGATTTGCTTGTGGTAAGAATTTAGGAATTGCTCTAGAGCTGTAAAAAAATCATAAGACTTATCGATGGACATCAAGCAGATCTCCTGAATGTTTTTATTGGCGATCCTTACAGCAAGCGACCTGGGCATGAGCCTTGAGCCTTGGCAAGAAGGGCAATCCTTCTCGATCATATACTGCTCGACTTCAGCTTTCCAGCTATCAGAAGCGGATTCAGAGTACCTTCGATCAAGTTGCTTAATAACACCTTCATAATAAATGCGATAATCGCCGTACCCAAGTGAGCCATATTTTTTGGTGTCGATAGTTACACGCTTCTCGTCGTAGCCATCAAAAATTATGTCTTGAATATGCTCAGGAAGCTGATCAAAAGGCGTATCCACAGAGAATTTCAGCTCGCGAGCAAGAGCCTCGAGCAGTGCTTTATAAAAAATATTATTAGTCTTAGCCCACGGAGCGATAGCACCCTCAGCTAGGCTTAAAGAAGGAACGGGTACAATCAAATCACGCGAAAACTCTTGCTCCATACCGATCCCATTACAAGACTGACAAGCACCGTGCGGACTATTAAAACTAAAATGCTTAGGATCCAGTTCTGGTAAGCTACCGTGACCGTTTGGGCAAGCGAGCAATTCAGAAAACAAATGATCTTTTGCTTGGTCCAGATCATGCACGACGACGACACCTTCGCCCTTAGTCAGCGCCAAAGCCACACTATCAGCGATTCTACTACGAGCAGAGCTCTTGATGATAATTCGATCTATAACTAATTCGATATTGTGTTTTTTGGTTTTGGCGAGCTTGATCTCTTCATCTAGGGTATAAACAGTGCCATTGACTCTAACGCGCAAGAACCCATCAGCGCGCAGAGCCGAGAATAAATTTTGGTGCTCACCTTTTTTACCTTGGGCAAGCGGTGCCAGCACTAGAGCCTTAGTGCCTTCTGGTAGCGAGAGGATTTGATCGAGGATTTGATCAATGGTCTGCGCCTCGACTTTGGCGTCGCACTCTGGACAATGCGGCGTTCCCACTCGCGCGAATAGTAAGCGCAAATGATCATAGATCTCAGTCACCGTGCCGACTGTAGAGCGCGGGTTATGAGAAGCTGATTTTTGGTCGATAGAAATTGCTGGACT
>JBILGG010000239.1:0-2685 GCA_044351165.1 Candidatus Caenarcanales bacterium
TATTGGTATCCACTACCTTATGAACAGCTTCGTGATGCTCGGGGTTAAATGTGCTGCTGGTGTCGATTTGCTCAAGTCCTACGGATTTAAGACTGTTTATAAGCTGATCTTGGAGCATTTCAATGCTTTTTAGAATATCTTCAGGCTTAGTATTACCATTAATACTACGTTTGGCAAAATCAAAATTATCTAAGGCCGGAAGCAGGGCTTCAATGGTATTTGATGCGGCGTATCTAACTATATCCAAACGCTCTCTATTAAAGCGATTGACGATGTTTTGTTGGTCTGCCCAAAGTCGCTTGTATTGGTCCTCGAGCTCGCTATATTTGTTACGCTGTTCTTCAAGCTCGGTACTCAAAAAAGTCGCAGTTTTATCTTGTAACTCTTTCCACTCTTGATCAATACTTTTGCTAGGCTCGCCGTTTATGCCATCTTGTTGAGGGCTATGAAGATTATTGATGTTATTTTCATTAGTATCAGTCATGGCAATTATAATTATAACGCAACAGCGTGCATCGGAAACACAGGTCCTTCGGTGCAGACGCGAAGATAATTTTTACCCCAATCTTCAGGCACGCTTGGCTTACAAACACAAGCAAGGCAAGCCCCTACGCCGCAACCCATACGCTCTTCAAGAGAAATATAAGATTCTTTGCTTTTGGGAATAAGGCTCTGGAGAGCTTTTAGCATGGGCGTCGGGCCGCACGAATACAATACGTCCCAGTTTTCATCTAGTAACTCTGTTACAAAACCCTTATGCCCGTAGCTCCCATCAATAGTGCTTATTTGGGTTTTACCTAAACTCTGGAATTCAGCTTCATAAAAAACATCTTTAGCCGAGTTAAAACCAAGAATTGATTGTATCTGGTGTCCTTTTTGTTTTAGCTTACGTCCTAAATAATAAAGTGGGGGCACACCAATTCCACCGCCTACTAATAAAACTCGAGAGTGCTTGTTTAGCTGATCGTATGGAAACGGCTCCCCAAGCGGAGCCAAGACATCCAAGAGGTCTCCGGGTGTTTTACTTGCAAGAGCTTTTGTTCCGAGCCCTTCAGCGCGATACAGCACGGTCATTTCTCTATAAGTATCATCAATATTACAAATACTCATAGGTCTTCTTAGTAGCGGATCTATACCATCTGCGCATTTGATATGCAAAAACCGTCCAGGAGCGAAATCTAGAGTCCTAAAATCACCTTCCAATTTCAATTCAAAAATTTTATCGGCGATAGAATTATTAGAAAGAATTTTTAGTAAATGCTTCATTTTATAGAGCCCTTTCAAGGACAGCCATTCTGACGGCGACTCCGTTAGATACTTGCTTATATATTAATGATCTGGGATGCTCGACAAGATCACCATCTATTTCTACTCCTCTATTAAAAGGGGCTGGATGCATGATCATGGCGTGGCTTTGCATGAGATTAAATCTTTCTCGTGACAGTCCATAATCTCTAAAATAATTATCAGCCACATTACTAAGAGCGTGCCTTTCTCTTTGGAGTCTGAGCATCATTACGACATCAGCTTCTTGAACAGCATAATCGACAGGGACTATTTGTGTGTGAGGTCCTAGTAAATCTGAATCTTCGCTTGGCAACAGGTTCTCAGGACCAGATAAAAAAACTTTTGCATCAAATTTACCAAGCGCAATAATATTAGAATTCGCTACCCGAGAGTGTTTGATATCACCAATGATGGCGACTTTTAGACCATTTAATTTACCGAAATGTTGGCGCATTGTTAAAATATCGAGCAAGCCTTGAGTCGGATGCTCATTAGCTCCCGCTCCTGCGTTTATAACAGCAAGCTCTAATAAAGGAGCGACTTCTTGAAGAATATTTTCTTCTGAAGTTCTTATGATAGCCGCATTTGTACCCATGGATTCTAGCGTTCGAAGAGTGTCATAGAGAGTTTCTCCTTTTTGAACGCTAGAGTTTTGTGGCTCAAAATTTAAGACATGAAACCCAAGTTTTTTTGCGGCGACCTCAAAAGAAAACCTAGTCCTTGTGCTTGATTCAAAAAATAAATTACTTACGATGGGATTATCGACAGTACGAGGAATGATCGAGAATCTTGAGTTAAGATGGTCTGACCAATAGTCTCCTCTTTCAAGTATCCCAAGGATTTCATTTACATTGAGATCTTTTAAGCTGATTAAATCTTTTCTTTTTTTCTTCACGAAGCATTTCTCTTGTTTGGGATCGACTGATGTTTTTAGCATATCCAAGCGCCTCCTATTAATTCTAATCCTGTTTCCATATCATATATAGCCAGAGCTTGTCCAGGAGTGATTGCTGTTACCGGCTCATAAAACTCTACTTCCATTTCATGCTCGGCAGTAAGTCTTACCCGCGCAGGAGTCGGATCTGAATTATAACGAATTTTTACTAAAGCCGTAAAATCATCTCCCAGATAGTCATTGATTAAGTTTCTGTTTTTGGCTTTTGCTGTTTGACCAGCGAGCTTGTCTTTTGTGCCCACAAAAACCGTATTAGACTTGGAATCTATCTTGACCACGTAAAGTGGCTCTGGATGAGCGATACCCAGACCTTTACGCTGGCCGTAAGTATAATTGAAGCTACCTTTGTGCTTGCCTAAAATCCTACCAGTATCAGTTTCTACGATATCACCGGGCTTCTCGCCAAGAATTTTTAGTAAGTAATCAGAGTTAGTCATGCCATT
>JBILGG010000240.1:0-2684 GCA_044351165.1 Candidatus Caenarcanales bacterium
GGCATTTTTGGTGCTTATCTCAGCTATTTGCTCATTACTAAGAGCATAACATTTAGCCAAAACCTCAGCTATATATTTAACATAACTAGGCTCGTTTCTTTTGCCTCTAAATTGTTGCGGAGCCAAAAACGGACAATCTGTCTCCACTAAAACCCGCTCTATATCAAGCTTGCCGGCAATCTCCCTGAAATGCGAATTTTTGTTATAAGTCAAAACTCCAGACCACGAAATATAAAAGCCCATTTCAATAGCCTGTAGTGCAAATTCCAAATCCCCTGTATAACAATGTAAAACTCCGCTATTAGCTTGTTTATTACGGGGATAATGATATTCAAGAATTTTAAGAGTATCCTCCCAAGCATCTCTAGTGTGCACAATGAGAGGTAGATTATATTTTTTGGCTATTAAGATTTGCTCAATAAAAATTTCTTGTTGTTTTTTTTGGTCATCAGCTGAGCTAACATGATAGTAGTCCAAACCCGCTTCACCAATAGCTTTTATAAATTGTTTTTGTTTAGGATTATTTAAGGCCATTTCTATAAAATTTGTAGCGCCGTCAGTCCAGGAGCTAAATTCTGTAGGGTGCACTCCTATCGCGGAAAATATTTTTATACAATTATCGCCTTGATATTTTTTAGCTAGCTCAATGAGGTTATTGAGCTCGTTTAGGTTACAACAAGGATGAATAAGTTTTTTTATGCCTTCTTGAAAAGCTCTCTCTAGGACCTGGTCTCTATCTGCGTCGTAAGCTTCAAAACAAACATGTGCATGAGTATCAATTAGCTGCATTTAATTACCAAAACGCCCGTATCTTACCCAGCGCATTATGTGTTTGTAATCAATTCCTGTCTTATTGGACAATTCTTCCGGTAACATTTTTTCACCGAACTTCATGCTGTTTTTTGCCATGGTATAAAGTTCATCATCTTTTTCCATGCATTCATTACATACACCGTCTCTTAAAGAAAATGATGTTATACATCCACATATTTCACATTGTTTAAGTTTACTTGACACTACAATTACTTTATTCCCTCTTTAATTGTAGTATTAAACATTATTTACCTGGCGAGGTAGCAGGTCTGGCATATAATCACATCGGTTTATCTTGACTAGTACGCTCGTCCACGATAAAGAGTTTGATTTTTTTTGTGTTTTTGAAGCCTTTTGCTAATATTGGCTTTTTTTTCTTTTAACTTTGTTTCAATTAAACTACTATCTGAAAAAATTTTTTCAAATCTTTTTTTTATAGCTTCTGAAAAATTACCGTCTTTTTCTTTTAATAGATTTAGTTGGCTGATGATAATTAATCTATTTTTTAGCTCATCAATAATTTTAGAATAATCTTCTTTATCTAAATGTACTACGATCTTACGATCGATGTTTTCAATCTCGTTTAGTCCTGTTTCGATATCTTCTATTTTTTTCATTTTATCTTAGCTGTGACATTAATCCATTTAGAGCACTTTGTTGTTGTTGATATTTAGAAGTTATAAGGTCAAGTTGTGAAAACTGTTTTCGCATTCTTGCTTCCATGTTATCAATGCTGTCTTGTGTTTTTTCGATTCTGGAATCGACATTTTTGATTTGAGAGCTTAAAGTTTCTTGTATTTGGCTAATTAAACCATTTGCAGGAACACTTGGATCTATGTAGCTATCCATGAGTTCCTGCAACTGGACAAGAATCCCCTTGTTCCCGTTTGAAAGAGAAGGATAAATACTTTTGGGGTCACTTGAATTACCCCAAAGAATTTTATTAAGCTCGTCAGGAGCATTTGCTATTGCTTTATTGAAAAGCGTAGAGTCTAAGCTATATCCTGTAAATTTTCCATCCGCATCCAGATTACTTTTCAGACCAATCTCTATCATAGATCTGTAAGTGTCTACACCATTGACGCCATTAACAGAGCTGATAAGGTTTCTTATTCTTGTTGAAAAGTTTCTTGTAAAAGTAGTATCAGTATTTTTTAAAAGGGTATTTAGTTTGTTTATAGTTCTTATAACTTCATCAACAGTCGCTTTATATGCTGACGAGTCTTCTGAAACATTAACAGCGATTGGGTTTGCATTTACTTTAGTTAGATTTAATGTTATGCCAGGAATTAAACCAGTAATTGAATTACTGTTATTTACTAGGGTTGCACCACCATTGAGTGTGGAAATTCTAAATTCAGCATTATTGCCAAGAGTCTCACTTCCGACATTATTTAAATTTAGAGCTCCAATATTACCATCAGAGCTTATGGTTATTGATAGAGCCCCAGTAGTTTTATTAGTCGTAATGATTTCACCGTTGATAGTGTCGTAACTAGCACTAACTTTCGCTCCTGAGGAATTATTAATTTTTGTTACTAATCCTTGAATGGTATCTGTCGCTGGGGTGTAGTTTATATCAGTACCATTGATTGTGATTTTTGTGCCGGTGATACCAATAGAACCCAATGTAGCAGTAGATTTGACAGCCTCAAGATTTTGGATACCTGTAACATTTCCACCAGTGATTGGAGCATTATTCAAGCCAAGAGCAGAAATCATATTGCTTGTATCGCCAGTTGCACCGAGAGACGTTATTCCAGTTAAATCAAACTTTCCAGTAGTAGTATTAAATGTCCCAGTAACACCAGTAAAAGTATTTAGAAAAGTTTCTATTTCAGCAATATCATCAGCCGTCGAGGTAAAAGTTT
>JBILGG010000241.1:0-2679 GCA_044351165.1 Candidatus Caenarcanales bacterium
CTCATAAGTTTTTTGGTTTTTGAGCATGCCATCTTGGTGGATGCCAGACTCATGAGCAAAAGCGTTCGCACCGACAATAGCTTTATTAGGTTGCACAAATATTCCTGTCACATTACTGACAAGCTTACTAGTTCTGATGATTTGACGGGAATTGATATCGGTAAAAAGACCA
Source organism: Candidatus Caenarcanales bacterium (assembly GCA_044351165.1). Classification (GTDB taxonomy): domain Bacteria; phylum Cyanobacteriota; class Vampirovibrionia; order LMEP-6097; family LMEP-6097; genus JBEAYS01. Next base: position 173 of record JBILGG010000241.1, read on the forward strand.
AGATCACGCCGAGTTTTTAGAATCATCACGATCTCTTCAAGAGCCGCATTACCAGCGCGCTCGCCAATACCATTTATAGTACATTCCACTTGGCGCGCCCCATTCATTAAAGCTGCTATCGAATTAGCGGTAGCAAGCCCTAGATCATTGTGGCAGTGAACCGAAATAATCGCTTGATCAATATTAGGCACATTAGCTTTTATATCAGCGATCAATTGCCCAAATTCCATCGGGGTGGTGTATCCCACTGTATCAGGGATATTGATAGAAGTGGCTCCGCTAGCAATAACAGCTTCAATAATTTCATACAAAAAACTTTTTTCGCTACGCCCTGCATCCTCCGGCGAAAACTCTATTTCGCTAACCATCGATTTAGCAAAAGCGACCATATCCTGAGCACGCTTCAAGACCTGTTCTGGAGACATTTTGAGCTTGTGCTCCATATGTATAGGTGAAGTAGCAATAAAAGTGTGTAACCTGCCTTTGCGAGCTGGTTTTAGAGCGTCAGCCGCCGCAATAATATCTTTTTCAAGCGCGCGCGCCAGAGCACAAATCGTAGGACCTTCGATTTCTTCAGCGATTCTATAGACCGCCTCAAAATCACCTTTACTCGATACCGGAAACCCAGCTTCGATAACATCTACATTTAAAAGAGCTAGTTGACGAGCGATTTGGAGCTTCTCGCTTGAGTTCATGGTCGCGCCAGGACTCTGCTCCCCATCTCTTAAGGTAGTATCAAAAATATAAACTCTGCCAGAATCAGTCACTTATTTAATTATAATAGGTTATCGGAAAAATATTAGCTTTTCACAATTACATTATACCCATATAATCTAAATAGATGTCGTTAAAAAACGGCTTATTTCTTATATATTTTTGCTTTTGGCTAGTTATTGCTGGCTTGCCAGTTTTTGCTGAGGAGAATTTATCTTCTGTTCCGCCTGTTAAAGAGGCTTTTTTAGAGGGTAAAATATCTCGCATAGAAATTTCTGGTAATCATTTACTTACCGATGAAGAAATAAAAAAAGTTATCACTAGCTATCCAGGCATGCAGGTTTCAAGAGATATAGTTCTAGATGATCTGCGCAAAATTTTTGCACTTGGATATTTCCCGACTCAGGGAGTTACAGCTAAACCTTACCAACAAGATGACGGCTCTATCGTCCTTGAGTTTGTGGTCACCGAAAACCCTCCTGTTAGTGACTTGATAGTCTATGGAAACTACTCTAATTCAGGGATTGACGCTTACGCTTTTTTTGGTGATCTAATTGGTAAGCCTGAAAACACTAGAGCCATTAGTGAAAAGATCCAAGCTCTAGAACAAGAATATTTTTCAAAAGGTTTTATAGTAGCGCGCGTTAAGGATATAGACCTGGATTCAGCTGGTAGGCTGAAGATCTTTATTGATGAAGGGATAATAAGTGAGATCGTTTATACCGGAAACGCTCGCACAAAATCCAGTTACTTACAGCACCTCATCAGCAATACCAGTGTTAATGAGCCTTACAACGAATTGAATTTCTCAAAAGATTTCAAGCGTTTAAGAGGAGTGGGCTATTTTAATAATGTCAGCAGAGTAGTAAGACCGAGCGAAACCGATAACGGTTATGTTCTGGAGATTCAATTACAGGAAAAAGAAAAATACACCTCTCTGGGTATCGGCGGAGGCGTAAATTCATCTGCTGGTATTTTTGGTAATGCCACACTTGCCCTTGGCAATATAAAAGGTAAAGGCGAGACCCTAAACGTTAGTGCTCTACTGGGATCCGGTCTGGGAGCAGGTTCCACCCTCAATACTAATAGCAATTTTGTACGTCGCGGAAGATTTACTTCCATAAACGCTAGCTACTCAATTCCATATTTTCATGACACCCGTTACACACTCACTAACACTCTTAATTTAAGTAGAGGTCCGAACTTCGCTGTTGACTTATCCAAACAAACCACAGCAAGCCTTGGAACTGGCATAGCAAGAGGCTTTGGCGAGAACCATGTTTTTAGACTTAACGCTAATGCTAATTATGTCGATGTTCAAGACCGCGATAGAAACCAATATATAAAAGATGTTGCTCAAAACATAGCAGAGCTAGACCAGCTCACCAATAACGAAATACTAAGCAAGGGGGGCCAAGATTTTCTTGGAGGGCGCATGGGGATTGCAAGAGCAGAGGCTCGCAGAATCCGTGACGAGCAAATCGTAAAAGGTTTTTACTTCGGAATTAATCCTACTTATAGTTACGCTGATCTGGATGATCCAGCTAGACCCCGCTCAGGCTGGAGATCTCGCTTCGGACTCAATCCTAATGTGGGTTTGGGAGAGATTAACAACTACACAAAACTAGGAGGCAGTGCCACCAAATACATTCCAGTCGGAGAAAAATCCTCGTTTATATTTAATGCTCGCGGCGGATATGAACTGTTTGGAGATATTCCTCAATTTGATAAATACCGCTTGGGGACCAGTACTGGCGTGCGCGGCTACAGACAATTTAGTCAGCTGGGAGTCG
>JBILGG010000242.1:0-2671 GCA_044351165.1 Candidatus Caenarcanales bacterium
TCCTGTGGGCGAGAGGGTCCCAGCGTTCAGATTGGTGCTGGTATCGGAGCGAAATTATCTAAGTTACTTGGAGGCAAGCACAGGAAGCGAGCGATAGCGAGCGGCGCAGGAGCTGGTCTAGCAGCGGCTTTTAATACACCGATAGCTGGAGTGATGTTTGTTATTGAGGAGCTTGATAAAAATTTTTCTAGTACGGCTTTAGGTCCTGCTATCGTGGGATCGGTCTCTGCGGCGATCACGTGCAGAATTTTAGCTGGTGATTTTTTTACTTTTCATTTTCAATCTGATATGTCAGTGGGTTTGGCTGAGTTGCCTTTTTATGCATTGAATGGAGTTCTGGCTGCTATTTTTGGAGTTTATTTCCAAAGATCAGTGCTTTGGTCCTTAGATTTTTATAAAAAATATTTATCACAAATTCCCAAATGGTCTTGGGGAGCTGTGGCTGGCTTGGTTACAGGGATTGTTGGTCTCTGGATCCCACAAGCTCTTGGTGGCGGGCATAGCACTCTGGAAGGGGTTTTGGCGGGCGCTTATTCTTGGTGGTTTATACCAGTTATTTTTGCTGGAAAATATTTTTTGACCTTAGTTGCTTATGGTAGCGGAATACCCGGTGGGATTTTTATGCCCGCATTGATACTAGGCGCGCTGGGAGCCTCTATTCTAGGGCAGTCGCTGGATTATGTTTTTCCGAGCCTGGATATTAATCCAGCAAATTTTGCTTTTGTGGGTATGGGAGCTTTTTTTACGGCAATTTCAAGAGCGCCCATCACTAGTATTGTGATGCTATTTGAACTTACAGGTAACTATCAATTAGTACTGCCTTTGATGTTTGCTTGTATCATTGCTAATATAAGCGCTGAGCGACTTAAGCAGGGCAGTATCTACGAAAACCTTCTTCAAAAATCAGGTGTCGATCTAAAAGAATACGCACCTCCTTCTTACTTAGAAAGATTTAGCGTGGAAGATGTGATGACTAAAAAAGTCGACACAATCAGCTCTGTGATTAGCTTAGCTGAAACCAAAAAAATATTTTCTGAAACTCACCACAGCGGTTTTCCCATTTTAGATCCAGCAGGGAAGCTCGTCGGTGTGATTACTAAGCAAGATCTCCAAAAAGCAGAATTAGAGCAGATCTCATCAGCTACTTTAATCTCTCAAGTTATGTCTAAAGATTTGAAGTTTGTGTATTCGAGTGATAACCTGCATACGGCTATTTTAAGATTTTACGAAAATAAAATTGGGCGTCTATTAGTGGTAGAAGAAAACAACCCCTCTAAGCTATTGGGGATTATGACAAGGTCTGATATTATTAATTTTGAGGCTAGTCAAGAACTTGATTACTAAAAAACAGTGCTAAAATTCCTGCTCAAAAGATTTATCAGTTCTATTTTTCTAGTGATTTTTATCACTTTTTTTACTTTTAGTATTATGAAATTAAATTTCACAATACCAGCTATAAATTTTCAATTAAAAACCCCATTCTCCCAAAAAACTTTTTTCAAATTCCAATCCACCGAAAAGCTCATCCAGACTGGTGATCCGCTTGCCGACTTGAAGTTAAATCCTGCTATCTCAGAGGAGCGTATCCAAGCTGAAGCTCAGCGCCTTGGTCTGGATAAAAGTTTTTGGATTCAATATTGCACTTGGCTCAGTAACATACTAAAAGGTGATTTAGGGCTGTCTCAAAACAATCAAAAAGTTATAGATTTAATCAAACCCGCTTTATTAAACACTTTGATTCTAAATCTGGTGTCGATATTTTTCACTTGGCTAATTGCAATTCCATTGGGCGTGATAGCCGGCATTAATCAAAATAAATTTATAGATAGTTTTTTGCGGCTTTTAACTTCTTCTTCTATGTCTTTGCCAGCCTTTGTGGTGGCGGTTTTTACCCTTATTTTTGCTCTTAGCACTGGATGGTTTCCGGTCGGAGGGCTCACCAGCAGCTATTTTGATGAGCTTGATACTCTCGGTAAGATAGGTGATCTGGCGGGGCATTTGGTACTGCCGGTTTTTGTTTTGACTATAACAGGGCTTGTCGGGATCCAGAGACAAATGCGCGCTAATCTTTTGGATGTCTTGCAAGAAGATTATGTCAGAACCGCGCGGGCAAAGGGTCTTAGCGAGAACAAGGTTTTTTTTAAACATGCTTTAAGAAATGCAATTAATCCTCTTGTTACGATTTTTGGCTATGAGTTCTCTTCTCTGTTTGCTGGATCAGCGCTGGTGGAGACTGTTATGGGTTATCCTGGTCTGGGGATGCTAACTCTTGAAGCGGCTCGCAAGCTGGATGTAAACTTGGTTTTGGCTAATTTGATGATTGGGAGCTTGATGCTTGTTTTGGGTAATATTTTGGCTGATATTTTACTACTCAAGTTAGACCCCAGAATTTCTAAAAATCAATTGGTATAATGTTTAACATGATGAATAAAAAAATTGCTTTAATACCAGGTGACGGAATCGGACCAGAAGTAACAACTGCTACAGTTAAGCTCCTAGAGCTTATCGCGCCAGGGTTTGAGTATATCGAACTGGATCTTGGTGGTGTTGCGATTGATAAAACCGGCACTCCCTTCCCCGATCAGACCAAGCAATCCATCAAGCAAGCGGACGCAGTCTTGATGGCGGCTATTGGCGGTCCTAAGTGGGATAATTTACCCAGAGAATTAAG
>JBILGG010000243.1:0-2635 GCA_044351165.1 Candidatus Caenarcanales bacterium
AAACCCATGGACAGCCTAGCTCGCGGAGACCAAGGACCAGCCCTTGTTGCGCGAGATAAAATGAAAGATTCGCTTAATGGTCCTAATGGTACTAATGGAGCTATTGATAAGCTTAAACTAGCAGGTAAAGGTGATGAAAAATTAAATACAGCACTTGATAATCTATCCAAAAAATTACAAGAACCAGGACGGGGGCAAACAGATCTAAAAGAGCAAAGAGAAGCTGTTAAAACTGAAATTGCAAGATTAAAAAATGATTCAAGTTTAACAGCAGCAGAAAAACAAAATCTTGATAAATTATCTACTCAGGTAGATAAAGCAAGTAATATTTACGAGCGCATGGATAAAGTCGCTTTTCCAGAAATAACAGAACTGAATGGCAAAGCAGTCCTAGATGAAAGTAAATTAGGATTTAACCCAAAAGATGCCTCAAGAGACTATTTCCAGTACATGCATGAAAATCATAGAGAAGATATAAAAACTGAACTTGAAAAAATGAACGAACAATCTCCTAATCTTTCTACCGAGGAAAAAGAAAAAGCAGGTACTAATATTCCTTTTAAAAATGAGGATATCGAAGCACTTCAAACAAAAGATGAAGATGTAGGAAAAGATACAGACCCAACTACACAAGAAACAAAATTAGCTGATCCCGATGATTTGTTTCCGGAAGATAAAAATTTAGAAGCAGAGCCCGAAATACCAGAACCAGAACCAGAACTAGACGATGATGATGTATAAATAGCCTAAAGAGCTCTTCCACAAGTATCTCCGTCAGGAGTTTTTTGTAAAAAAACTTTATGCTGACGATCGGTAGTGAGATATCCTTCAAAAACAGCCTCGACAGTTTTACCATTGAGAGATTTATAAGTCACTAGGAGATTGCGTTTCATCGCTGGATCTATTTCTACGCCAGGTTTAATTGAGTATGTGAGCCAGGGTTTTGTATCTTGGCGAAGTTGAAAAATATAATTATCAAAACTCATATCAAGCCCTTGCTCAAGACCATCTAGATCACTAAAAATTTTAGTAAGCGGCTCTGCTGAAATATCTATAAGAAGATCGTAAGGGCGTTCCTTAGGGGGTTCGCGCTTGGTTGTAGGGGCGGAAGTTTTTTGGGTTTTTTTAGCTTTTATTTGGGCGACTTTTTGGCGGGTAATATCTTCTTGAATTGACGCTTGCTCCTCAAGAGCTGCTGAAAATTTGAGCTTCTCTACTTCTTGAGTGGTTAAACCGGAATTCATCTCTTCGATAAGATCCGTTCCCTGAGCTGAATTTATAAGTTTTTGATCTCCAAAAGAAGATCTGAGTTTTAGCTTGATATTATCGCTAATGCAGTAGGAATAAGCGATCGCCGCTTGAATATCTTGCCCTTGGATAGATCTAAAATTGCGTAAAATATCAGTATGACTCATGCCTTCAGCTAGCGCCAAAAGTATATCTGCCACTGTGACGCGAGTACCTTTAATACGCGGCTTACCGTGACAAATCTCATCATCAATCACAACCCTGGTTTCGACTAGTTCTTTTAAATTCACTTAAATTCCAGAAACTAATATTAATATATACCCAAAATTTGGCAAATAAACATTTATGTAATAGAATAATATGGAACTATGGAACTCTTATTTAGTTATTCATATATACCTTTTTATATTTTGGCTGGAATTGCCGTAATTTGCTCTCTTGGCATGATTCTCTACCCCAATCTCATTAGAGCCGGTTTTCTTTTAATTGGAGCCTTTACAGCCATCGCTGGATTGTATTTTACGCTGAGTGCCAATTTTGTGGCAGTTTCTCAGATACTTATTTACGCTGTGGGGATAGTTTTGGTGATAATTTTTGCAATCATGCTCTGCTCGCTAAAAGAAACAGCCAGCGACGTTGTCAGAGACGAGGATACCGAGATCGGTGATATTAAATCCAGAAGATTGATTGGGCTTTTTATATCTTCAGCTTTTTTCTTTTTGATGGTAGCTCTTATTAATTCCCAAAACTGGGATTTAATCGCTCACACCACAAAAGCCGATCAGCTACTGGGTTCTGTGGGGATTCTCTCTAAGCAGTACACCACTAAAATTGGTGCGTTTATGCTGAGTGATTATTTAATCGCTTTTGAATTAGTTTCTGTTTTACTTTTAATTGTTTTGGTAGGAGTTATTATCCTATCTAAGAAAAACATCAATACCTTGGAGGAAAAAAAATAATTATGTTAATCTCACTAAATCACTATCTTATTTTATCTGCTTTATTATTTTCGATAGGGCTTTACGGAATAATCACTAGAAATAATGCTTTTAGAGTGCTTATGAGTATAGAAGTAATTCTTAACGCTATTAACTTGATGTTTGTAGCGTTTGCGCATTATATAGACCCGGGCGAGGTTAAGGGGCAAGTTATTAGCCTTTTTGTGATGGCGCTTGCGGCGGCTGAAGCGGCTATCGGACTAGCTCTTTTACTCTTGATTTATCGTAATAGAGTCAATATTAGAATGGATTCTTTTGCTACCATGAAGTGGTAGGATACTAATATGTCTGATTACCTAACCAGAGATGCAGAATACTTATCACCTGCACTAGCTAGAGCTCATGAAATTGTTATTACTCACGCAAAAGGCTCTTATGTCTTTGATGAT
>JBILGG010000030.1:0-9086 GCA_044351165.1 Candidatus Caenarcanales bacterium
TAACCTTAGTCATCAGATCGAAGAAAAAATAATTCATAATTTTGGGCACGCTGAGGTTACTATTCATATCGAACCTGGGTAAAAAGCATTTATAACCTATTGTTAATCCCCATAGAGGACGATATATATAATTATGTCGCGTTCCAAACGATCAAGTTTGCATCTTTACTTAGATGCTGATCTAAGAGAACTTCCTAACGCCCTTCATGCTATTTCTGTCCAAAGATCAAGAAACTCAGCTCAGGGTCAGCCAGATCCGCCTGTTTTTGCTTATGTAGAAAGAGTGAGGCAAGTGCGAGACCAGCACCGTAAAATAGCTCGAGATGAGCAACCTAGCTATTGCCGGGATTTACCCCTGGATCATAATTTTAGAATTTTTATTCCCCCTGATAAATATAAAATACAGGGCTCTAGAAAAAAGTTTTTATCTCGTCTCTTGCGCTATTGGTCTGGTTTTGAACATCTATCATCTAGTAGTGGTGTAGAAATGTCTATATCAAGTTATTTATCAATGCTTCATTCTAATTCCAAGCTAACCGATCAAGCTCGCCGCAACCTAGCTAAAATTCAGTCGGGCAATAGCAATCAAGGACCGGGTTTGGGTCCTACTAACGAGAGACGGGCGGCTCTTGCCCTTGCGCTTTTAAAAGATCATAGTTTTATAACTAATTTTCAAGTATGTTCAGAATCTGGCAAGCCTCTTTTAGTAAAACGCAAATCACCTCTTGAAAAATCTTCTAGACCAGATTATTCTGCTCATGAAGAAGCTATGGCTGTAGATATTCTTGTTGAGCTTGTTTCACCTAAGTCCCAAAAAATTTATTTGCCACTCCAAATCAAATCATCTGGATCAGAGGGTTTTGATACCACTCAGCGTTTTTTAAGTTTTACTGCTGAAGAAAAAAACCGTATTATTCAAGAATTTCCTCAAGCAAAAAATTTATTTATTCAAGATGCTATTAGGCATGATATTTTTAGGTTAAAATTTACGCGTCGCGTTTTAAAAATGGCCCTAAATGATCGTAAAATTGTCAAAATTAGTAAAAAAGATGTCGAACCAGATATCGCTAATAAAATTTTAACGATGATAGAATACGCTCTAAATACTGGTCATTTATTGGTTTTACCTAAGCCTTATGCTAAATATAGTTATATAGAAAAAGTAATTATGATGATAAAAGCAGGATTTTTGGCTTTTTAAAAATGCTAAAATTACCATCATGAAAATCATAGGCAAGGCACTGCAAATTTTAAGTTCTAATATTGATACCGATCAAATTATCCCGGCACGTTATTTGACGGGTATCTCTAAAACAGGTTTAGGAGTGCATTTATTTGAGGATGTGCCTAATAATCCTCTAGATGCTTTTGATCACGAAAACGCTAAAGTCGTTATTACTCTAGAAAATTTTGGTTGCGGTTCTTCTCGCGAGCATGCCGTATGGGCTATTCAAGATCGCGGTTTTCAAGCTGTTATCGCTGTTAGTTTTGCTAGGATTTTTGAAGAAAATTGTTACAATAACGCTGTTGTTCCTATAAAACTCACTAACCAAGAGGTTTTGGAGATAGCTAATAACGCTAAGACTCATGAAATTACTATCGATGTTGATAATCAAGTTTTAAGCTGTGGTGGTAAGGATTATAATTTTGAGCTTGATGAACTCAAAAAAGAATTTATCCTAAAAGGGGGCTTCATGAAGTTTCTAGATTCTAAAGTTCCTCAAATCAAAGCTTGGCTTGCTAAATAATTTAGCCCACACATTTTTTCATTAAGGCCATAGTATCTTCCAAGCTGATATTGTCTTCTGTGCTTTGAATTAGCAGATTCTTGATATTTGCTTGTGCGCTGATAGCCTTGTCAATAAGCGGGTTTGAGCCTTGTTGGTAAGCTCCTACGTTGATTAGATCTTGAGCTTCTTGGTAGCTTGCCATCAATCTTCTTATATCACCTGCTAGTTGTTGATGTTCTTTTTCGGTTATTTGAGGCATGACCCTGCTAATGGATTGCAAAACATCTATTGCTGGAAAATGATTTTTGTGTGCAAGATCACGGCTAAGGACAATGTGACCATCTAGCACGCCTCTAGCCACGTCACTGACAGGTTCATTTAGATCATCGCCTTCTACAAGTACTGTATAAAGAGCGGTGATACTGCCATTAGATCCAGTCCCTGAGCGCTCTAGTAAGCGCGGCAACAAGGCAAACACACTAGGAGTATAGCCTCGAGTCGCAGGAGGCTCACCAATAGCTAGTCCAATTTCTCGCTGAGCTAGGGCTACTCGCGTCACACTATCCAGCATGAGTAAAACATTTTTGCCTTCTACGTCTCTAAAGTATTCAGCGATGGAATGCGCGAATAGAGCGGCTTTTATTCTTAATAGGGCAGGTTCGTTGCCTGTGGCGACAATCACTATAGATCTTTTTAGACCTTCTGGTCCTAAACTCTCTTCAATAAATTCTCTTACCTCACGGCTTCTTTCGCCTACTAGAGCTATAACGTTAAGATCAGCATTAGTGTTTTTGGCAATCATACCCATAAGAGTACTTTTGCCTACTCCAGATCCTGCAAAAATTCCTAGTCGCTGACCTTTGCCGCATGAAATCAAGCCATCCATCGCTTTTACACCGAATAAAAGTTTTTCACTAATCCTATCTTTTTTTAGTGGGTTTAGAGTTTCTTGCCATTGATAAACGTCATTTTTTGCTCTTAGAGGTTGTCCTTCGTCAATAGGCTCGCCAAGAGCATTAACAATTCTGCCGATTAATTCTGGTCCGACCTTGATGCTGACTTGTTTTTGGCTGGGAATTACTTCAGCGCCCATTTTTATTTCAAACATTTCAGCAAGTGGCATGAGCTGGGCTACATTATCCTTAAATCCTACCACCTCTGCTTTTATAAAATTTCCGTCACTAGATCTAATGCGACAAAGCTCTCCGATGCTTACATCCAGACCATTTGCTTCGATCATAAGACCGACAATTTTACTTACTTTGCCTAGAGATCTAATAGGATTACAAGCTTCTACTTTATTTGTAAGTTTTTCAAAATCTATTTTCATATTTATTGAAGTGATAATATTAACTCATCTAAAATGCTATCTAATCTATAATCTAATCTTTCTTTGTTTGATTCAATAATCATATCTCCAGGATTAATTTGTTCAGATGCTGTGATAGTGATGCCTTCAAGCCCTGGTGTTTCTGCTACAATTCCATCTTTTATTTCATTAATTTTGTAAGCAAGAGCGCTATTTATTACTAGATTAACCGTACTTTTATGTTCTAATCTAGAAATAGCACCTTTGATAAATTCTTTACTTATATCTGGATTATATTGAAAATCTCTTTTGAATAATTTTCTTGCAAGCTCTAGAACTATTTTAAAAACTCTTTCTTCTTCATCTTCTAGTGATTCTTTTCTTTCTTTTTCTATCGCTGTTAACACTAATCCAGCTTCTTTAAGAACCTCAGCAAGCTGGCTATTTGCTTCATTAGTACCAGAATCAAACCCTTTGCTGAAGCCTTCTTCATAAGCTTGCTGTTCTAGCTCGGCTTGTTTCTCTTGAGCACTTTTAATTATTTGCCTGGCTTTGTTTTCGGCTTCTTTAATTATTAGACCAGCTTCTTCAACGGCTCTTTGTTTGGCTTCTTCTATTCTTTGTTCAAGAACTGCTTGTTTGTTATCCAAGCTACCAAGATCAGCTCCGCCTATAACGATTCTGCTTTTAGAAACAGGTGTGAGCTCGCTTTTTATGATTCCAGCTTTGTTAAGTGATTTTCTCATGGTTAGTCGTTAATATATGCTTGTAGACCTCTAGCGATAGTTTTGGGATCTTGCAAGGCCATTTGTGATAGACCATGTTTCATAGAAGCCACACTTCGATTACCTTCTAGAGAAAGTTGCCTGCTATAGGCTTCTTCAGCTTCCTGAATCTTCTCATCGATAGTATGTAAGATTGGGATATCTTCTTCTTTTAGTAATTCATCAATTTCCTTAGCCTTGCCGCTATCGATACCGGTCGTGAGTGATAATAGTACTATCATACCGACCCCAATCCCAACAGCAATCAAGAGTGCGAGTGATAAATATTTCTTGAGCTTAGCTTGGCGATCAAAATCCTGAGCTTCTTTATTAATTTCTTGGTCGCTAAGATTTTGATATGGTGTAGATGAGAATTTAATACCAGTTACTATTACTTGATCTCCTCTATCCATGTTTAATCCAGCGGCTACTTGAACAGTTTGTCTAAGAGTACTTCTTTCAGAAGCATCAAGATCTTTGTTCACAACAACTGCAACAGAGATTTTTTTGACCATGCCAACGGCTCTGCGGATTCTTTCTACAGATTTACTCACCTCATAGTTTTTAGTAGAATCTTCTTTAATGTAGTCTCTGTGCGTATCATACGGCGAAGAGCTAATTTCGCTTTCGTTCCTCGTAATAAACCCAGGCATATTAGATTGTGTTCCAGATGTACCAAAATTTCTTGGTCTTTCGTTACGATATTTTTCTTGAATAACTTTTTCGCTTCTGATAACAGGCTTAGCGGTTTTACCATCTTCTGTTTTTGGACTATAAAGTTCGATATTAACCTCAGCTTCATCAAAATTCATTTCAGTCGATACATTAACAAGAACATTGCCTTTCCCTAAAATCGGTGAAAGCATTTCCATTAGATCACTTTCTAATTTTTTCTCAAATTCTTTTTGTCTTTTTTCGTTATTAGTGCCTTTTTCATTTAGTAATGATTCTGCATCTGTAGATTTTACTAATGATCTTCCATCTTGATCTGTAATCTGTACTCCAGATGGTTTTAGTCCTTGAATCGCGCTTGCAACAAGGTGTTGGATCCCATTAATTTGACTATCATTGAGTTGTTCGCCGTAATGAGTGGTAATTATTACTGATGCTTTAGCTTCTTCATCTTCATCCTTAAAAATACTTTTCTTAGGAAGTACGAGATGGACTTTTGCTGATTTTATACTTTCAAGTGATGAAATGGTTCTAGCGAGCTCTCCTTCTAGTGCTCTGGTGTAGTTGATTTTTTGGTTAAAGTCAGAAATGTTGATATTTGATTTATCAAATATTTCAAAACCTACCCCATCACCCTTAGGAAGCCCTTTGTTAGCCATTTCTAGCCTTAGCTTAGGAATTGAAGTCCCGCTTACCATTATTGAATCACCTTCTGGTGAGATTTTAAATTTGATTTTGTTTTTTTCTAAATATGAGCTAATTGCTGCAGCGTCTGATTGAGATAGCTCAGAATAGAGAAGAGTGTATTTTGGACTAAAAAATACTTGAAATAAAACAACAGTGATTGCTAAAACTGCTACTCCAATTAAAGCCAGTGTCTTTGTGTCTAAGCCAAATAAGCCGTTAGAGTCGTTCCCGGACCCCATTTTGCTCTCGCCAATACTATTTGCTATGTCTGCTAGTTCAGTTGCCATTTATCTCTCCGTTTTAAATTTGCATTCTAATTATTTCTTGATAACCATCTAAGAATTTATTTCTGATTTGAATAGCAAGCTCCGTTGCCATCGAAGCTTTTTCCATGGACACCATCACATCAGCGACATCCACATCTCCCCCTGCTGCAAAATTAGCCATTTTTACTTCGGCTTGATCATGCAGATCTTTTAAGTTGTTCATGGCTTGCGCTAATGTATCTCCAAAATTTGTTCCTTTTAGTCCAGCGCCTTTTTCGTTATAGCTAACGCCACCTTTCAAAAGAGGGGTCTCAATTGGCGGCAAGTTAAAAACTATTGGTGTAATATCCATTTTTAAATCTCCAGAGCCGCGTTATACATACTTTTTACTACTTGAATCGCTTTGATATTAGCTTGATAGGTGGATTTAGCAGTGAGCATATCTACCATTTCTTTTTCGACTGATACGTTAGGCATTTTTACGTAGCCAGCTTCATCAGCGTTTGGATGAGAAGGATCATAAATCATTTTGAGTTCTGAAGGATCTTCTTCAATTGAGCTAACTTGGACACCATTTATTTTTTTACTTTCTTGATCAAGCACACTACCAAAATTTACAATTTTGCGTCTGTAAGGTGCGTAGTTACCTTCTGCATCATGTGTGGTGTTTACGTTTGCCAGGTTCCCTGACACAATGTCCATTCTTGTTCTTTCGGCTAATAGAGCGCTAGTTGCGGTGTCAATAATACTTAAATCCATTTTTAGCTACCTCTTATAATTGATTTCATATTGTCAAAATATCTCTTGGTCATATTGGCAATACCTTTGTACTTCATTCCTGTTTTAGCTAGTTCAGTCATCTCAATATCAATATTGATGCCGTTTCCACTACCAAAAGGTGTTCCAGCTCCTGCTTCTGTTCCTATATTAGAAACCAGATCTGTGATTTCATAAACACTGTTACTCAAATGTTTTTCGTGAGTGCGTTCAAGAGGTATATCGCTAAGCCGAGAATTCTCATCAGGATTTTGAATAAGTTTTTTTAATTCTGATTCAAATTCTACTTTTTGTTTTTGATAACCAGGCGTGTTGACATTAGCGATATTATTGCTTAGGGCTTTTGTTCTATTTGAAAGGCCCGTTAAAGCTAGCTCCATTGTTGAGAGCGCATCGACTTTTTGCGGGTATATGTCTGAGTAATCCATCATCTAGTCCAATTTTGAGAACTAAATACTTTATTGGCCCTATCTAGCCCATTTCCTATAATTCAAAAGGCTTATTTTCCAGATTTTCCTAGTCTTTTTGGGGGATTTGACCTTATTGCTGGTTTTGTGTGTAATCCAGCTCTTCCCAATAATGCTCAAGGATAATAGCCGCTGAGTACATATCTAATAATGCCTTATTATCTTTATTGATTTTGACGCCCTTGCTATATAAAACCGCTTCGGCTTCCTTACTGGTATATCGTTCGTCTATGAATATAAATTCAATTTTTGGGTATAAATCTTGTAGGGACTTAGTAGTTTTCTCAATAAAAACTAAAGTGTCCTTGCTACCTTTTTCTACGTTAAAAGGTTTGCCAATAATAATTTTTTTAATTTCGAACTCATTTTCAAGTTCGCCAATTTCCTCTGCGATATTTTCGGTGTCGATGGTTTTAAGAGCTTTTATTACTATGCCAAGAGCGTCACTGCGCGCGATTCCAGTTCGAGCCTTTCCAATATCCAGAGCTAAAACAATTTCTAGCATTATCGGTTAAGCGAAAAAAGAATTATACTAGTGGCCGATAAAACATTGAGGCTTTCGATTTGGTTTGCAAGCGGGATCGAGATTAACTGCGAGCACTGATCTTCAGCGTGTTTGCTCATGCCGTGCGCTTCGTTGCCGACTATGACCAAAGCGTTTTTAAAAGGGTTAAGCTGGATATCTTTGTAGCTAGTAACAGCATGTGAGCTTGTGCCGATTATTTCAAGATTTTTGTTTTGCTCTTGGGATCTGATTTTTAGCTTATTAACCAGTTCATCAAGATTTATGTAATTAATATTGCCGCAGAAAATCGCTCCCATAGAGCTTCTGATCAGCTTAGGGTTATAAATATCGACGCAGGTTTCACTAAGATAAATAGACTTTACGCCAGCCGCTAACGCTGTCCTGATAATAGATCCAAGGTTACCTGGGTCTTGAACGTTTTCACAAAAAAGATAAATATCGCTTGTTTGGGGAATTTGTTCTTGGGTAGCAAGCTCAGTCATAGACGGCTTTTGAGCGATGGCAACTACTGGCGGTGGGTTTTCGGTGGTAGCGATTTTGCCGAGTAGGTCTTTTTCAATCATAAAACTTTCAGTTGAGAATTTTAATTGAGGGCTTAGATTTTTAAGTGTCTCAGGATCATCATAAAAAACATATTTGATTTCTACGCCTCGTTTGAGAGCCTCTTCTAGAAGGTTTTTGCCTTCAATTAAAAACATATTTAGTTCGTTGCGTTCTTTTTTTTGGTGCAAAGATTTTGCAAGCTTGATGTATTGGTTTTCTTTGCTGGTTATTTCTTCACTCACGATCTGCATGGCTGTTATTTAGTAGGCGTAACCTTCTATGACTTCGGGATGGGGATTTATGTCGTTTAGAGCGCAGTATTTTATATACTCATCTGCAGATTTTTCGTAATGGTTTTGGTATTTTTTTTCGTTTTCTATCATTTTGAGATAGTTTTTAAGATCTTCAAAAGATTTTTGTTTATCAAAAATTTGCCTATCTGTTTGATCAAAGTTTTTGTCGTTGATTAGGTGGTATAGTGCTTTGCTGGCGAGTTCTATGTCTTTGCGGCGTCCGTAAATTTTGAGAATAACAAGCTCGTCTCCGATCTTAACACCTCTAAGCTCGACAGCAAACTCCTTAAAACAAAATTCTATTTCTGAAACGCTTAAAGAGTTGAGCATTTCTTTTGCTATTGTGGCTGTTGCAAAGACTCTCATTTTTTTGCTATTCCCACTCGATAGTGCCCGGTGGTTTGCTAGTAATATCATAAACCACTCTATTAACTCCATCAACCTCGTTTATGATTCTAGTGGAAATTTTTTCTAATAAATCATAGGGCAATCTCGCCCAATCCGCTGTCATAGCGTCTTTTGAGGTTACTGCGCGTAGAACCATGGGGTGCTCGTAGCTGCGATTATCTCCCATTACCCCTACAGATTTTATAGGTAGTAATACAGTAAGCACTTGCCAAACTAAATTCATAGCTTGAGCTTTTTTGAGTTCTTCATGCGTGATCTTATCTGCTTGGCGTACCATCTCGATTTTTTCTGCTGTGATATCGCCGATCACTCTAATTGCAAGTCCTGGACCCGGAAACGGATGACGCTGTTTGATCGACTCTGGTAGTCCAAGCTCGCTGGCTAGCTCTCTGACTTCGTCTTTAAATAAAGTCGACAAAGGTTCGATTAGTTCAAATGGTAAATTTTCGGGCAGACCGCCGACATTATGGTGAGATTTTATGGTGGCGGCTATGCGCTTACCGGTTTGGGGATTTATTCTCACGCCAGAGGACTCGATGATATCTGAGTAAAGAGTACCTTGCGCTAAGAATTTTATATCAGGATCTAGTTTTTTGATCTCGTCATTAAAAGTATCAATAAATTCTTTGCCGATAATTTTTCTT
>JBILGG010000245.1:0-2581 GCA_044351165.1 Candidatus Caenarcanales bacterium
TACTCCTTTTCTGATCTAACAAATATTGCAGGATTTTGGGGGGTAGGAGGGCAATTCTATAAGCCCGATTTAGTTACTAGAGAGAATGCCGTTTATTTAATGAACCCAATTCTCTTAAAAGAACTCAAGGTTACTCATGTCTTGATTGATAGTTCAAAAGATATTCTTTCAAACTTTGCTATTAATCGATTAAATGATAAAAAATTATTTGATGAAATCATCGAGATACACCAAATCAATCCTAAATATCGTTTTTATAAATTCAAAATAGAGCAAAATTTTTCTCAAACAGAAATTGAGACTTATAAAAAAGAATATATTTGGGTCTTAGGCTCTAAGCCATCTGGTAAAAATTTTGTACCCCTTATTAACTCAGGATCATATATACTCAGCTCATCTAAACAAGAGTTGCTGGAAATTACCAAAATAGTCAAACAACAATTAATTAAAAATAATCAAATATCATCGGCTGTCTGGATAGGAGCACAAGTTATAGCCAAGCCTAATCCTTAACTGCAACAACAAACATAGATTCAGATTCAAAAAACAAACGCTGAACAGCGGAAACCGGTAAAAAAACCATTGCAAGAATAGAAGAGTACCAAGCCATACCATTCTGTAATTGACTTTTCAAAAAGGTTTCTTGTAAAAAATTTTGAAGAGAGAAAGCCCACTGGGCAGGGTCGGATTCTTTGTATATAGTTATATGCGAAAATCCATTTTGAGACAAGAGCATTTCTATATTTTTAGGATTAAAAATAAAAGTGTGGCGCGGTGCATGAAATCCTGCCCAATATTTTCCAAAAAGACTTCGCTCCAGTGAATTAGCATTTGGAGTAATAATCAGTAGCTTTGATTGGGATTTCATAATCAAGTTTAATTTTTGTAAAACAAGATCTGGATTAATAAAATGCTCAATAACATTATTAACTATAACTGTATCAAAAAAAAGATCATTGAAAATAAAATTCTCAATATTCGCGTTATATGTTTTTATACCTCTGGTACTTAGGTCAGGATTAATAGCACCATTAATATCGATTCCTGTTAGATTAGAACAGCCAAGATCCGCTAGAGTAAGAAGCAATTGACCGTTACCAAAACCGAGCTCCAAAACCCTATTTGATTTATCAAAAAACTTTAGAAGTCTTTTGGCTAGAGTAAGAATTCGAAACTTTTTTAAATTTGCAAACAGTGAGTTACCGATAGATAAATAGTTTCTATAATTAGTTGGATAAAATTTTTCAATTTCTTCAATCTCTGGCAAGGGGTTTTGAAAAAATAAACCACAACCTAAGCATTTAAAGATTTCTATCGGTAAACTCGTATTATATTCAAGGTCGGGAACTGAAGAGTGAACCAGCTCAAAATCTTGAGATTTACAAATCAAACAATTCACAAAATCAACCTATAAATTCTTAACTTCGACTTTATAGTCAGAAGAAGGTATCTCTATATCACTGGAATCAACCCTAAAAACTCCTTCATTTCTAATTTGGGGCAAGGAGGGAACAGGAGGATTAAACTCATAAGGTGGATATTTAAAATCAACTGGCTTAGATGATTTTTTATTAATCCAATCAACCCCGCAAAAATCCTTAAAACCTAATTTATAAACCTTCCATCTTCTGTTTCTCATCGGTACATCTTCTGCCCATGCATGTTTCAGCCATGAAGTAAAAACTACTTTGAATAGAGGCTCTATAAATTTCAACCAGGATGGGACTTCCAAGCTATAAATGATTTTAACTTTTGATCTTTCATTATCCAAATCAAAAAAATGTACTTCCATATCAAGCATAAACCCGACAGTGTCCTTATGAATTGTCCTCATTACATTATTTTCTAGATACTGAAAACCAATGCCCTCATTTTGGAAAGGGACAATGGGAATTTTAGCTCTTCTATAAACCAGAGACCAATTATCTTTTTCAGCTAAAACCCTGGCCTCATGATATAGCTTGCCATGCGTACCTAGCAAATGCTCATGATCATAATAGTTCCACATTAAAACTTCCTTAGGGCAATCTTGCTCCAATTCTAGCTCTAGGGATAATTTTTCTCTATTCGGTTTTTTAACTTTCATTATATTTATCCTAAAAGATTTATAAAAATATCTTCTCCTCGTAACTCTACTTGATATTCTCTAAGTGGCAAACCTGGATGAGTTTTACAGGAACCATCTTTGCAACTAAATTGCCAATTATGCCAAAGGCACGTAAATAAACCATCCTTTGCCTTTCTATAACCAACAGGACCACCAAAATGTGGACAAATATTACTTAATGCTTTAAGTTCACCCTCATAAAAATACACCAAAATATCATGATCATCAATCCATTTAGATAACTGGTCGTACGGCTTCAAGTCAATTAGCTTTGAAAAAAATCTAAAATCTTGATTTTGAACTTTTGTATTTGCTTCTACTTCTAAAATACTTTCTGTATTATCCATACTAACTAATGAAATTTTAACATGTTTTTAAATCCTCGAAACATCAATTACCATGTAATTTTGCTTACTTTTCTCTAAAAATTCCTGTAAAAAGAATTTTTGTCCGCTAATTGAACACTGTTTAATT
>JBILGG010000246.1:0-2577 GCA_044351165.1 Candidatus Caenarcanales bacterium
GAGCAACGCAACTAATAACGCAAAAGAAGTTATACACCAGCAAGTACTTGCCTACAATAAAGCAAGGCAAGCCAGCATCACCCAAGAGATTTCAGAAATCGTGGGCGGCGCAGCAGCATTGGGTTAGACTTAATGAACATCATATTTAGCGACAAAACCAAAAAACCAAAAACAGAAAATCTTCCGGCTAACCCGGAGATGCTTAAGCTTATCGAAGCCAAAAGGCTCGGCAAAGCTCACTTAAATAGCGAAATAATTTGGTTAGTAAATAACCTTGATTCTATCCCTGATTATCAGTTATCTGCTTGGTTAATGGCAGTTTGCTTAAACGGTCTTACCGATAGCGAAACCGTAGAACTCTCTCGGGCAATGGCTTATAGCGGGCATGTACTCACACTAAAAAGACACTTGCCGGAATATGATCCTAATAACCCAAACGCCAGCCCTGTTTCTAATAGAGGCTTTGTTGATAAACACAGCACGGGCGGTGTGGGAGATAAAGTCACTCTAATCTTAACGCCAGTATTAGCGGCTTTGGGATTCAAGGTATCCAAATTCTCAGGGAGATCTCTGGGACATACCGGAGGCACTATAGATAAATTAGAATCTATCCCTGGCTTCAAGACCGATATCGGCATGAAAAAATTCGAAAAGCAAATCGAAGAGATTGGAATAGCTCTGGGCGCTCAGAGCGCGGAGTTCGCGCCAGCTGATAAACGCCTGTATTCACTAAGAGATCTATCAGGCACTGTAGAATCCATACCACTTATCGCATCAAGCATTATGTCCAAAAAAATTGCGGGCGGCGCTGATATTATTCTGCTTGATGTAAAAGTAGGATCTGGAGCTTTTATGAAGGATCTTCGCTACGCAAAGCACCTTGCTAAGCTCATGGTCAAGATCGGAGAAAATCTAAATCTAAAAACAAGAGCCGTCATCAGTAATATGGATCAGCCTCTGGGACACGCTGTGGGCAATAGTCTAGAAGTGATTGAAGCGATAGAAATTCTTGAGGGTAAAATCCGTAATGATCTTTGTGATCTTGTCATAGAGCTAGCTAGCACAATAGCTAATAGTATCGAAATCGAAGATGCGATCCGCTCTGGAAAAGCTCTGGCTAAATTTACTGAATGGATAGAAGCCCAAGGCGGAAATCTAGAGAAACTTAGAGACGCAAACAAACCCGAACATATTATCGAATGCAGATCTGAAGGAGATTTGTGGATAAAAAATATCGACGCTCTTACCGTGGGCAAGGCTGTTCACGAGCTGGGTTATAAACCTAAAAGCGATGGTAGTTATAAAGTCGATAACACAGCTGGCGCTTGGCTCAAAGCCAGAGTAGGAGACCAAGTTAAACCCGGTGATTTACTTTTCACTGTCCAAGGTCATCATCCAGAATCAGTAGAGCTCGCCAAAGAAAGAATTTTATCTGCTTACAGCTTTAGTGAAGCTAAATGCAAAAAACCAAAATTGATTTTTAAGAAGATTTAATAGCCTTTCCAAAGCTAGTGTAATTCTTGCTCTGCACGATTTCATAAAGCTTAGCAATATTAAGCCCTGAGCCATTTTCGGTGATGGTCATAGTATCACCCTGCATAAACTGATTATTGAGAAACATATCAAAATCTTTTAGATAACGAGTTTTAGTCACGAAAAATTTATCATTAGTATCAGGACTCAAAAGGTATTCATAGAATTGTTTATTAGTTAATTTGGGAATATTACGCTTGGCATAAAAACAATAAAGCGTGTTATGGATTTTATAAGTGGCAAGTTTATCATCAGAGGAAAGCTTTTGAGCAAAAGCTTTTGAGCCAGAATCACGGTAAAACGCGTAAGGTATCAAAATCGATTTAGTCGCAATAAAATAACAAATCATCGTGACTACCACAATAAACCCAAAGGCTATCTTCGTACGATAAAGAGTAGCAGTCATCGCAATCAAGGCAGAACCCGCAAGTAAAAAACCAATTAGCATGATAGGTATAAAAAATCCCGAATTATCAATCTGGCTTAAAGCTGGCTTAAACACAGTGGTTGACAGGTACATAGCCAAGCAAGAAACGAGACACAAAACTGCAAATCCTAAAAGAGCATCGAGGTTTTTAAAACTATTTGAGCGAGTGGCTTTGAATTTATCGGTCCACCAGTTAGCAACTAGAATTATCAACGGCAAATAAACTGGCATTATATAGGTAGGTAATTTTGTGCGCGAGATAGTAAAAAATCCAAACACCACCAAAAACCAAATCAGGCAAAAGAAATTCAATTTACTGTTTTGAGTGCGATCTGATCTCATATTAAATTTGCCAGAATAATCAACCCCAATCAGGGACTGAATCACAAAAAAAGACCAAGGAAAAAATCCGATAGCTATAACCGGCACATAAAACCAAAAAGGCGCACTATGACCGGTATGCACCGAAGTGAATCGATTAAAATTATGCCCAATAAAAAACTCTTGAGTAAAAGCTCCGCCGGTTTTTATATGCACCAATAAATACCAAGGCAAAGTTAGTAAAACAAATATCACTAAGCCGATCAAAAGCTCGACCCAAGTATTAAGCGCAAAAG
>JBILGG010000247.1:0-2566 GCA_044351165.1 Candidatus Caenarcanales bacterium
CACTTCAGTAGGAGTAGAGCGTCCGAATACTACGACATTTACTTTTACTGTCATACGCTCTTCATTAATCTCCGCGACCTCACCAATAAAATCTTCAAAAGGACCAGCTTGGATCTTAACTGTATTACCAAGAGCAAAATCGATAACTTTTTTATCACCGATACGGCTATCATCCAGAAGCTGATTTTTACGTAGAATTCTTCTTACCTCAGGCTCACTAAGAGTAGTAGGCTTGTTCTTGTCACCGATAAAACCAAGTACCCCAGGCGCTTCACGCACAGCCGCCCAAGTTTGCTCATCGATAACCATGTCCACAAGAACATAGCCAGGATATTCTTTTTCTTTTTTTTCAATTCTTTTGCCGCCCTTAACTTTTACGACTGTTCTTTCGGGTATGACAACATTAAAGATACGATCTTGAACTTCCATAGTCTCGATACGTTTTTCGATATGTCCCTTTACCTTAGCTTCAAGTCCGCTTGCGGTTTGAACTACATACCATCCTCTTTCACCAGTTTTATTTTTTAGACGACTCATAACACCCTTTATAACTTTTATGCACCTTTTATCGAATTTATAAACTTCTCAAGCCCAAGATCTATAAAAAACACCAAAACTGAGATAATTGCCGCAATTACAATAACAGCCACAAACTCAAGCTTGAGCTGTTCTTTAGTCGGCCACTCGATTTTTTTGAATTCAGTTTTTACACCGCGAAAATAATCTGCTAGTGGTTCTTTAGAGGCTATGCCAATTTCTGGGGAATCATCCTCCATCAGCCATTCTAGGATTTTGTTTTTTTCTTTTTTGATTTCTGTTTTTTCCATAGTAAGACAAGTAAAAATTAAGGGTCTAAAACCCTTATTAAATTAATAATAGCATATTTAAGGCCTTAAGTTCCCAAGGGTAAGCACCCCCTTAACCTTAACTTAAGCTAATAATGCCAAATTTAGCTATAAATGTTTGGGATTTGGCTATTTTTACTATATTTAATATCCACCCCGGTTTTTGCTGAAACTGGCCCTAATCAATACACTCTTAACCCTAGATTTAGCTGTAATCACAATTTTGCCCTAAGTAAAAAGTTTCTTGCCAAACAGGAAACTCAAAAAGACAAAATCAAGATTAACGAAAAATCTTTTAAGGATTTTCAGCTGAGTCCGTTTTTAAAATTTAGCAATTACTACCAAATCGCGCTGGTCATCGAAAAACCCAGCAAACCCGGTCGCTCTAAGGCTTTTGTACTATATCTCATCATTCCAAAAGATTATATAAAAAACCGTGAAGATTTTTCTAGCGCGCTCACAGCCTTGCCCGTAGACGCAAAAACCCTCAAAAACGGCTGTATGAACGAGACTGAGCTGCCTGACCTTAATACGATTTATTATTTTTTTGCGGATATGGATAGTCAGGGAGACGGGCTGGGTGGCTTGAGTATAAAAGGTTTTATGCAAAACTCCCCCAGTGGCACTGGAACCATCAGCATCTCTAAAATTGAAATGAAGGAAGATAAGGTAAATGGTAATATTCTAAGCTTCAAAACCGAACTAGAGCTGGGTTTAGATGCTACTAGCTTCAAGCGACAAATCAAAGCTCAGGGCGCGACCCAAGATGGCATCTGTAAACGCACAAGTACCAAATTTAAGGGGCAAACTGCTCAGTATGATATAAGCTTGGATATGGAATTTAGTGGGTTTGTTTATTTACTTGATAAATAGTCTATAGCTTTGTGAAAACTCAGAGATCAAACAACTCGGTCCCAAAATGTCTATCAGAGATAATCCACTATAAAATTACATGATAAAAACAGACACTTAGATTATGTCTTAGAAAAATTAAAAGTTCTCAATAATCAAGAAACCGATGACTGTATCAAAGATTTGCTTAGAGATTCTATTAACTTTATTAGTCCTAAGATTAGAAATAAGGGACTAAAACGCTTTGAACACAAGTCGCAAAAAGATAAATCAATAAATGGCGCGCCCTGAAAGACTCGAACTCTCGACATCAGGTTTTGGAGACCTGCGTTCTACCAACTGAACTAAGGACGCACGTTTGCGGTTTTGGAGACCTGCGGACTTTTTTCATTTTCGTTCGTGACCTGCGGTCACTCACAGCAACTGAACTAAGGACGCATGTTTGCGGTTTTGGAGACCTGCGGACTTTTTTCATTTTCGTTCGTGACCTGCGGTCACTCACAGCAACTGAACTAAGGACGCACATTTGCGGTTTTGGTAACCGCACGATTATTATTCTAGCAAACCTTTTAAGTTTAAATTATTTGATAGCTTAATTACGCCAGCTTCAGCATAGACTCTTAGTTTTTCTTTAGAATCACTAATATCTGGATTGCGCATATTCAGCCAGCCGATACGATCATCTTGAGTAAATTCAGATTCGGTTTTTTCCATGCTTAATCTATCTGCACGATACGAAAAATTATCGCCGCGTGTCGAGATAATGCTGTAATCATCACCGCGACGAAGTTCTATCTTTACTTCACCGTTTATAGCCTTGGCGACCCAGTTGGTGAGCGCTTCTCTCAGCATTAGAGCTTGCGGATCGA
>JBILGG010000250.1:0-2550 GCA_044351165.1 Candidatus Caenarcanales bacterium
TCTAGGAAAGTAGTTTCTTTTTAATAATAAGCATACAAGGGAGTTTGCAGGGATGAATTTATTTGAATCAAGGTTTTCTACAGATCGCTTTTGGGGTTCCAAGCGAAAGTCATGTCCAAAAAAGAAAGTTTTGGATAAAAAAGTTTGCGGAGGGTATGGGAGGAAAATGTTTTGACCGCCAGTCATTGGTTATAAATGGGCTTGAATACTATAGCAAATCACCTCTTTTCAGCCGTTGTCCATTAAGCCAATCACTGGCCCTCTGCGCCATTTTACCTTGAGGTTTTAAACTAAAAATTTCAAGAATTCCTTCTTGGGTTTGAATACTTATTGACCCAAGGTCTTTATTAATATCCACTATTGATCCGGGTTTTAGTCCTGATTCACCTTGAGTTACTTTTGTTTCAAGCAAGATGATTTTATCATCACCGCGCGTAAAATACACTCCAGGCCAAGGATACGTGCCTCTGACCAAATTATGAATATTGATTGCAGAATTTTTTTTGGTGATCAAAAAATCACTTTGTCTTGGATTTGCAGATTTATAGTTTAGCTCTTGGGCTTGAAACTCAATCTGGCCCAGGCTTTTATCCATAAAAGGAGCTAAGGTTTTTTCGGTAAGAAGAGCTGGTTGTTTTTGTGGATGAATGTTTTCAAACTCTCTGATAGTCTTTAGCATTAGTTCTGAACCTAGCTCTGCAAGCTGATTTGAGATAGTATCGGCTTTTTTGTTACTATCAATAGCGAACTCGGCTTTTAGTAGAATGTCACCAGTATCAACACCGATATCAGAGAGCATCGTTGTGACTCCGATGGTTTTTTCGCCGTGAATAATTGACCAATTAATCGGAGCGGGTCCCCTGTAATCCGGTAACAGAGAAGCGTGCAGGTTTATAACAGGAGCGATATTAAGAATTTCAGATTTTATGATCTGACCGTAGGCGCAGGTGATTATAAAATCAGGGTGCAAATTTTTTAGATCTTGAATCAATTCATTATCCTGATTGAGTTTCTCGGGTTGGTAGGTTTTTATACCGTGCGCGAGCGCTAGGGTCTTGATGGGAGGTGCTGTGAGGATTTGTTTGCGCCCGATAGGCTTATCAGGCTGGGTGACCACGGCTAAAACTTTTATGTCACTGGCTTTGAGGAGTTTTTCAAGAGTGGGGATAGCAAAATCTGGAGTACCAAAAAATACGACGCTGTGAATATTATTTGAATCGTTGAGTTCCATTGACGCTAAGATTCTAACATGATTCATTTTTGAACTGGTCTCTTTAATTGTTCATCCATTTCAAAATATCTATTCTGGGCTTAGTAAATTAGTATTTTTTTAAAAGAGGTAAGCCTGGTTATTTATAAACTGTCAATAAGCATTTATGTTTCTAAGGATTTCTTTAATTCAAGTGAAATTAAGAAGACCAGTTCAAGAAACATTTGTAAATAGAATTCATCTATATATATAGTGCCTTAATTGGCTCTTTTTTTCATGCCTAAAAACCCCTACCAACCCCAAAAACCTAACCTAAAATCTCACCCCTCTAGATTTAAGGGTTTGGTTATGGTTATCGTTTTTTGGTGTTTTTGGGTTCTGCAGGCGCAGGCTCTGGAATCCGTTCGGGATGCATATCAAGCAATTCCCAATTTAAGTTTTACCAGTCTGGTTGAATATCAAAACCAGCGCCCAAAAGCTAATCAGCTCCTCTATATCAATCACGCAGGCACAGATTATAGTCCCATTAAGCTAGAAGCCTCACTGGAAGAGCCTTTTATAATCGATCTTGAAAATATCATGGCTATTGCTGTTGAGAATAATATTAATCTTAATTTGGCTCGCTTAGATACTAAAATGTCTAATTGGAAATTTTGGCAAAAATTTGCAAACGCTCTCCCTGACATCCAGCTGAGAGCTTCATCTCAAAATCGAGATGGTACTTTTTACTTGAACTCTCAGCTCCAAAGAGAGATTAATGAAACCATCACCAATGCTGGAGTTAGAATTAATTATCGAATTTTTGATGGTGGTACCACAAGTTTTTTGGCGGTAGCGGAAAAATATTATCGGTCCTCGGTTTCGGAGCGTGAAAAAGCTGTCTATCAGCAGATCCTACTAGATTCGGTGACTTACTATTTTGATTTGCTGCAAGCGCAAACGTCTCTTTTCGCTCAGCTAAAAGCTTTTGAAGCTGCTAAAAGTAATTTGGATCTTTCAGAAAAATTTTTAAAAGCTGGTACTGGCACTAAATACGATGTTTTGCAGGCGGAATCAATTCTTGCTCAAGCACAAAGATTGATGATAGAAAGAGAGGCTAATTTTAGAAATGCTCAAATCAATCTTGCGATTCATCTTAATCAACCCCTTGAAACTCCTTATTTGATTGATAAAAACACTATTGATGTAATTAGAATTGTTGATGAGGATATGCCCATAAAAGATATTTTACGCTCGGCTTTTCAAAAAAATCCTAATATAATTAGTGCGCTAAAAGCTAAGCAAGGCGCTTACAAAGAGGGTTTGGCGACAGTAGGGGAGTTCTTGCCTAAGCTCGATAT
>JBILGG010000252.1:0-2545 GCA_044351165.1 Candidatus Caenarcanales bacterium
ACTCCGCAAGCTCTCTTGCAGTCTTGCTTTTGATGGGTCAACTTGAGCTGGAGCCTTCTTAAACCAAGAGAACAATCTACTAAATCCTTTTGGATTAGAAGTTTGAACCCTGAGATTAGCTTCACCTAGGGAAGTATCTAATTTATCAAACTTCGTAGAAATTTCATAAATCTGAGCTTGAGCTGATTTATAGCTAAGCCCGTTATTAATAGCGTTTTGAAGAATTTGGGATTTTATTTTTAGGCGAATATCATCAGGTTTAATCTTCAATTCTGCACTAACTTTAGTAAGCTGTGCTTTTAATGTTTTTTGGTCTTGAGTCACAGATCTTGATTTAGAACCAGAGACATTTAATCCAAGCTTGCTAGCTGCTGATTCAATCTCTGACTTGACTCCAGCTCTAGTAGTAGCTAAATTACGCTTAGCGTCTGTTACTCGTGATTCAGCCTGATTGAGTTTATCGACAAGAGAACTAGGCTGAGGAGGTACTCTGAGAGCTTGCTGAGGCGCAAAATGTCCTCCATTAGATATAATAGAGCTTAACCAAGGTAAGAGCAAAACCGCTCCCCCAGTCAAAGCCAGTGGATTAGCACTAAATCCTCTAAAACCTCCAGTAAAACTACTTAGAGTCGTCATCGCCTCGATAAACGATCCTAAGATATTAAGTGCTTCTCTACTTGATACTTCTACTACTGGTGCAGCATTAGAGGTATTTTTGACAGAATTATCTATTGACCCGGCTTCACTGCCGTGAACTACTTTTAACATTTTCTCTCTCCTCTCTGGCTAAATATTTATAGGCAAAATCCACTAAATACTTAGTTATTCAATTATTTGATTTTTAAAACTAGATATCCCTCAACCAGTTATGTACATACAAAGCGCATTTGGAAAAGGTTTTGACAAAAACTAATATCCGCTAATTAAAATTTTAAAACTTTTTTTTCTGTGGGTTCTTGCTGATAAAGCTTGGAAGCTTTTGGATTCTCGATCTGATGAAACTCTGTGGACATTATCGTTTGAGGCTTGTTGCATTTCCATTTCACCAGCTTTTAGGTTAAGATTATCCAGCGAAATTTCGGAGAGGTACTGAGCGCGCAGGTTGGCTTTATCCTCGCTTAGCTCTTCAATACTGGATTCTAGCTTATCGATATTTACCTTAAAACAAATATTTACAAGCGACGTTACAAAAGTAAGCCCAAACAACAAGACCGTAAGCGTTACCACTGATTTTTTATTTTCAAATAGAGTTACTAAAGTTTCGATTTGATTCAGCATAAGAAGATTTTACTATGGGTTTTAAACCAATGCTAGATTAGCTCAATAGCACGCAGTTTTGCGCTTCTGGAGCGCGGGTTTTGCTGGCATTCTAGCTCAGTTGCCATGATGGGCTTTTTGGTCAGGATCTTAACCCGGTCTTTTAGTAAAGGGTTTTTAAAAGCGTTTTTAACGATACGATCTTCAAGCGAGTGAAACGAAATCACCACTATTCTCGCGCCAGAGGGAAGCATGCCAAGTAAGTCATTTAGAGTGGATCCAAGCACCTCTAGCTCACGATTCACATAGATTCTAAGCGCCTGAAAGGCTCTGGTCGCAGGGTGGATACGGAAGCTCTTGCCGCTTGATTGGCGCGCAAAAAATATTTTTACAGCGTCAGCAAGCTCGCGACAGGAGTTAAAGGGACGCTTATCTACGATGTATTGCGCTAACTGACGGGATTTGCGCTCTTCTCCGTACTCATAAAAAATATCAGCAAGCTTAGTTGCTGGATAAAAATTCACCACCAGCTCAGCTGTCAGATCCGCTTGGGGATTGAGTCGCATATCAAGAGGTGCCGGCGACTCAAAATTAAAACCACGCTCGGGATCATCAAGCTGAATCGAGCTGAGCCCTAAATCCATCAAGACCCCACCAGTAACGCTCAGAGACTTGATTCTAGAGTAATCTTTTATGTCCTCAAAATTAGCATGCACCAAAGTCCAGTTAGAAACATCCTTAGCGCGCCCCGAGATGCGATCGATAACCTCGGCATCTTGATCAAAAGAATAAAGATGTCCAGAGCCCCCCAGGCGCTCCAAAATCAAGCCCGAATGACCGCCGCCGCCCAGAGTAGCATCGATATAGGTTTTGCCAGGCTGAGGGGCTAGATATTCAAGCACTTCTTGACTAAGGACTGGCAGATGGCTGAAATCGCTCATGGGGTTTATCATAGCGCAATAGCAGTAAAATTTTAAGCAATAACACCTAATATATATCTTTATATAAAAAAAGAACAGAAAAAAACTTTTTATTTAAGTGGTATATCAGCTAAAAACTCAAAAATATTTTGGGGGTTTTGTTTCTTACACAGGACAGATTAGAAAAACTTTTGGTGACTTAATCAACAAGAGAGCTTCTTCATCCGAGACACCACTAATAGGCCAAGCAATATATCCACAAGGCTATGTAGCTTACCTAAAAGCTTCTATTAATAAGTCTTCCTTGAGTAACAAATTTATGCCCTTATTAAATCAAGAATTAGAAAATCTCATGAAACGAACTCGTT
>JBILGG010000251.1:0-2545 GCA_044351165.1 Candidatus Caenarcanales bacterium
TTGTGCCCCAGATTAATGGAGTGGTTCGCACTCTGGAAAAAATCGTACGCTTCCTAGAAGATAATGGGCATGAGGTTTTGGTACTTACTATCGGTGAAGGTGAGAGCGTTTATTCTAACTCTCAAGTAATAAGAGTAGAGGGCATACCTTTTTCTCTTTATAAAGAACTTTATTTAGTGAAGCCTGAGGATAAATGGTTTAGTAAGCTAATCGAAAACGAAATTACCCAAGTGCCGATTTCGATTTTGCAGTCCTTAATACCTTGTCGGCATTCGATCGTCGAGACAGCTCTTGAGCAATTCAAGCCAGATATTTTGCATTTGGCGACACCTGTATCGCTCGGTGCGATTGGTTTTTATTATAAAGACAAGCTGAAACTCCCTTGCCTAGCGACTTTTCATACGGATTTAGCGGCTTACGCTCCGATGTACCAAATTCCCTATATCGAAGAAATTATAAACGGAGCCACGAAAACCACTTATAGTCGGGCCCACAGAATTTTGGCTCCTAGTCCAAGCTCAAAAACTCAGCTTGAAAAAATCGGACTAAAAAATGTCGGAGTTTTTGGGCGCGGTGTAGATCAGCAAAACTTTAGCCCCAATAAGGCTACTAGAGAGGTTTTGAGTGAATATGGACTTGATCCATCTAAGACGACTTTACTTTACGTAGGAAGATTAGCAGAAGAAAAATCCATTCCTGAAATCATCGACGTTTTTAACGATTTATCCCAAAAATATGAATTGCAATTATTGCTTGTCGGAGATGGCCCTATCCGCTCAAAACTTGAGCAGGAGCTGGATACCACTGATGGAAATTATGCTTTTGCTGGAATAAAAAAAGGAGCGGAGCTAGCAAGCTTATATGCTTCTTGTGATATTTTTGTATTTCCGTCTAGGACAGAAACCTTTGGGCAAGTGGTTTTGGAGGCGATGGCTTCTGGGCTTCCTGTCGTCGGCTATGATTCTCCGGGTGTTTGCGATCTAATTATAGACAACCAAAGCGGCTATTTAGTAAAAGATTTTCAAAACTTTAAATTTGCAATTGAAGATTTAATTAAGCATCCAGAGCGCAGAAAAACTTTTGGGCAAAAAAGTCATGAGCTGGCTCAAGCTCGCTCTTGGAGCAAGATTCTAGGTGATCTTGTCGAGGAGTATCAAGCTCTGATCGGCTCTAAGAATTTAAGTTTTGACTAAGTGCTATAATTGTAAATTATGAAAACTCTTACCAATAAAGCTTTAAGAGGATCTGCTTTACTAGACGATAGAAAACTTACCAAATCCACTGCTTTTTCAAAAGAAGAAAGAGAAGTTTATGGGCTAAGAGGTTTATTGCCAGCTAAAATTTGTAATTCTACGATCCAAGAAGAAAGAATTTTAAGAGCGCTAAGAAATATTGCTAAGGATATCGATAAATATAGTTTTTTGATCGGTTTGCTTGAAAGAAACGAAAGATTGTTTTACCAAATCTTGGTAAATAATTTAGAAGAGGTTATGCCTCTAATTTATACTCCTACTGTGGGTCAAGCCTGCAAAGAGTTTGCACAAAATTTCCGTAAGACTAGAGGTTTTTACATTAACCCTGGTGATAAAGGTGATATCAGAAAAATCCTTAATAACTGGCCGGTAGAGGATGTGAGAGTTATCGTCGTTACTGATGGTGAGCGGATTCTAGGGCTAGGAGATCTTGGCTCAAATGGTATGGGAATCCCTATCGGTAAGCTTCAGCTTTATGTCGCGGGCGCTGGTATAGATCCTGAACAATGCATGCCGATTACTATTGACGTGGGTACTAATAATGAAGCTCTTCTCAATGATCCGATGTATTTAGGGTGGCAGCATAATCGCCTGCGCGGGCAAGAGTATTTTGAATTGATTGATGAGTTTGTGGCGGCTGTAAAGGATAAATTCCCGAATGCTTTAATTCAGTTTGAGGATTTTTCTACTGATAATGCTTATAAATTACTTAATCGTTACCGTGATAAATGCCTGTGTTTTAATGATGATATCCAAGGCACCGCAGCGGTGGTATTGGCTGGCATTTATGCCTACCAAAAAGCTTCACAGACAAGGCTTGAAGATATGAAGTTTATGTTTTTGGGTGCGGGAGCGGCGGCAACTGGCATCGGTGACTTGATCGTTTCTGCGCTTGTTGAGATGGGAGTGCCTCAAGATCAGGCTTACAGGCAATTATGGTTTATTGATAGTAAGGGTTTAGTTGTCGCTAGTAGAACTGATCTTGCTGATTACAAAAAACCTTACGCACATGATTATCCCGGTATGGATTTTGCTACTGCGCTTGAATCCATAAAACCAAATGTGTTAGTGGGAGCGACGGGCACGCCTGGAACCTTTACGCAGGCTATTGTAGAGCGTTTGGTTTCGTTTCACGAGCGTCCTGCAATTTTTGCTCTTTCGAATCCTACTGCTAATGCGGAGTGTACAGCCGAGCAAGCTTACACTTGGAGTCAGGGTAAAGCTGTTTTTTGTAGTGGAAGCCCTTTTGCACCGGTGGAGTTAAATGGTCAAGTATTTAGACCTGGACAAGG
>JBILGG010000253.1:0-2533 GCA_044351165.1 Candidatus Caenarcanales bacterium
TCAAGAAGGGCGTCCGTGACATTAATCAAAGTCGGCGGAAGACTAATATTAGAGCGGTTTTTGGTTTTCCATACTTTATCCAAGCACGCATGAATAAAGACATGCTCGAACTCCAGACCTTTTGACTTGTGAGCAGTCATCAATCTTACAGAATTTGCTCTCGAGATCAATGTCTTAGATTTTATAGCCAGTTCACTATCAAAAAGCAATTCAAGATACTTAATAAAATCTTTTAGAGCGAGAGTCTTGTGCTTATCAAAATTGTTTTGGGTAAATCTCAGTGGCGGTGAGTCAATCAGCGAGCGGAGTTCACTAAAAAAACTATCTAAATTACTCACATGAAGCAAATAATCATCACTTGCAAAAATATACTTCATGCAACCAAAATCATGAAGAATTTTTTCGACTAAATCATCTAGGCGCAAATTAAAAGACTGCTGATGATAGGAGAGGATTTTATTGGCCCAGCCGGAAAACCGAGGATCCTCAAGTAAAAACTGAAACAAAAGCTTTTGCTGACCGGGTTTACTCTCTTGCTTGCGCTTAAGATTAATCTCAAAAACATCTTTTAGCGTTAGATTATTCGTCTTAAAATAATCTGATTCCAGAATAAAATCATAATTCAATACATTAAACAAAATATCAGAATTAGCATCTGGATTATTAATCAAGCGAAGCAAGTCTATAAGCCTGAGCACAAGCGGGTTTTCAAGAATATTCTCGCCTATTTCTATAGCACAAGGAATATTCATACGCATAAAATAATCCATAAGCTCGATAGCGTTTTTATGTTCGCGATAGAGAATAGCTATTTCACTTGGGGGCACGCCAGAATCAATCAGGGACTTGATTGTATGACCCATCATGAAAATTTCATCGGCCATATCGTAGGTTTTTATGATTTCGATTTCTCTTTTTTGTTCGCGCAGAGATGCTTTTAGAACTTTAGAGATACCTGGAATTAGCTTAGTAATGCGGGTTTCATTAACATCAATAATGCGCGACGAAATATCTAAAATATTTTGGTGAGAGCGATAATTTTCTTCTAAGACAATTAGACGAATATGATTTTTATAAATCCGGTAAAAGCGTATAATATTTTCAAGTGATGCCCCTTGAAACCTAAAGATAGACTGATCATCATCCCCTACAACGAAGATATTTGGATTTTCTTGATAAAAAGACAATAACAAGCTCAGAACTTCATTTTGGGCGCCGTTAGTATCTTGGTATTCATCTACCAAAACATACTGAAACTGCTCTTGATAGCGCGCCAAAAGCTCAGAATCTATCTTAAATAAATTTACAACTCTTAAGATCATATCCTCAAAATCGTAAATTTTATTTACAGCAAGAAAGTTTTGGTACTGCTCGTAAATTTTGGCTAATTCTTTTTGCTTGGGACCATCTTTTTGGGCTTTTTCAATAAATTTTTTCACCTTAGATTTAAAGTCTGTGATTTTTTCTGTTTGGTCACGGAAGTCCTGAAACATAAGCGCAAAGGGTGATTCAGGATTTTTAATATGGATTTTTTCCAAGAAAATATCACAATCCTTATCTTTTAGAGATTTGGCATGCCTTGAAACAAAACTAGAAATATCCTCATAGTTCTTTTGGACAAAGCTCTCTATTTCCAGTACCAGATTCATCAGCATTTGAGAAGTGATCGACTCACGCTTGAGAGTCTGGATGACTCGTAAAAGCTCTTTGCGGTAAAAAAACTTATCCCCAAAAGGTTTTAGAGGACTTTCGACATCAAGGGCTTCGATAAACCCTGTCATAGCTTGTATTTGCTGAAGCTCAGTAACCTGATCAGCATAAAAAAACTTCTCAGCGTTTTCTTTTATCACCTCATTACAAAAAGAGTGAAAAGTATGAATTCGCACTTGATAAGCGGTGGGCCCGATAATACTTATGAGCCTTTTGCGCATCGCAACTGTAGCGCTTTCGGTAAAGGTTAGACATAAAATATTGCTCGGATTTACTTGCAGATCAGGATCACCCAAAATGCGCGCGATTCTCATCGCCAGAATCTGGGTCTTACCCGTTCCAGGACCAGCGATAACCATAACGGGACCCTCTATAGAGTCCACAGCCAGCTTTTGAGCGGGGTTTAACTGAGAATAAAGTTTCTTAAAATTCTCTTCGTAAGATTTTTTTTCTTCTAGAGTCTTATCCATTTATGATTAAACTAGCAAAAAAATATTAGTCTTTTTTAGCTTTAGCCTTATCATCTTCTTTTTTGGCAGGTTCTGCACTAGCTGAAGCTTCAGTAGCGACAGGAGCAACAGTCTCGATAGTGTGATCAGCTTTTTTGGTTTCGGCTCTGCAGACTATTTCTTTTTCTGGATCAAGAATTTCGATTTCTTCTCTATTAACAACAAGATTAGCAAAAGTGATAGTATCACCAGGATTTTCAAGAGAGGTAATATTTACTTCAATAAACTGAGGAATATGTCTAGGGAAGCATCTTACATGCACTTCTTTATAAGGAGCTACAAAATCTGCACCCAATCT
Source organism: Candidatus Caenarcanales bacterium (assembly GCA_044351165.1). GTDB lineage: Bacteria > Cyanobacteriota > Vampirovibrionia > LMEP-6097 > LMEP-6097 > JBEAYS01. The sequence goes on from JBILGG010000253.1 coordinate 2,518, forward strand.
AACAGCGTTAGAAACA
>JBILGG010000255.1:0-2516 GCA_044351165.1 Candidatus Caenarcanales bacterium
TGATCTGGGTTTTGCCTAGAATTTTAGACTCTACATACCCAAAATGCAAGGTAATTTTCTAAGTCAGCCAGATATTTCAATCTCCTAAAACCAGAAGCTAATTGTAACATTATTACAATTAGAGCAAGGTGGGACAAGGGAAATCGCATAATTAGAGATATTCTAATTGATACATTGTTACAATTAGAATATCGGTATTTCGGAATCCGCTTAACAAAAATCCTCTTCAGTAATTCTAAAAACAGTCCACTCGTCCATCGCTCTAGCGCGCAGAGTTTTATAAAAATCGATCGCTGGTGTGTTCCAATCGAGCACCGACCACTCGACTCTACCCAAATTTTCATCTTTAGCGATTTGGATGAGTGCCTTTAAAAGCGCCTTGCCCAGACCTTTTGAGCGGTAATTAGGATCTATAAATAAATCCTCGAGATACAAGCCATGCTTCGCCAAAAAAGTAGAATAGTTATAAAAATACACCGCAAAGCCCACTGGCACTGAATTCCAGTAGGCAAGTAAGCAAAAAACTCTTGGATTAGTTCCAAAAAAACTATTCTGAATTGACTCAATATCAGCAGTTACTTCATGCTCAAGTTTTTCGTAGATAGCAAGTTTTTTTATAAATTCAAGAATTACATGAGCGTCAGAGATTGCGGCTTTTTGAATGTTTATCATAGAGCTAGAAAGCTTATCATATAATTCCGAAATATTAAGCCACTAATTGATAAATGGGTTTTGACTTATCAGAATAATCACCAGTAATCTTTCTAAGGATAGCTTCTGGAGATTTCATGTAATTAACAAGGTTAGTAATAAACGTAGCAACAGCTTCTTTTATAGGATTTTGTGTTTTTATAAAAAATTCTTCATCAGGGTTAATTGATTTAACATCAACATCAAACCCATTTATAGACTCAGTCTGCAATAATTCATTTAATTGATGAACAACAGCTTTAATTTCACTAGTTCCTCCATTAGGAGCACCAAAATTTCTAGCAAGTGAAACTGCTTTTTCTCGATTTAGTAAAAAATCTTCTAAGGATTTAACTTCAACTTCAGTGGGTCTAGTCTCTGATTGACTTAAAAATGGGTTTATTAAATTTTTTAACTTTAAACTAATACTCATAGTTATATAATATACCACATATAAACACAAAAGTCGAGACTTATCTTATTGGTGGACCTGATGAGATTCGAACTCACTGCCCCTTCCATGCCATGGAAATGCTCTACCAACTGAGCTACAGGCCCGCTAATAATCATTATAACCCAGCTAAAAACTTATTACCTCATATTCAAAAAGTTTGTTAAGAATTGGCACCAGAGGCAGACCGAGAATCACATCGTGATCACCATCGATATTACTAAAAAGATATTTACCATGCTTCTCAAGCATATAACTACCGCAAGAGTGAATGGGGTTTTCGATCTTTACATAAGCATTAATCTCAAAATCCTCTAACTCGCGCATAGTCAAATAAGCCGAAAATTTACCCTGCCAGAGCAACTGTGAATTTTTGTAGAGCACTGCAAAACATCTCTGCTCGTGAGTTCTACCAGATAGTTCTTTTAAATGCCGCACACAATTATCAGAACTACCAGGTTTATCAAAAATCTTGCCATTAAAAAAACATATTTGATCAGCGGCAATAACATAGGCTGATGGATAGCGCTTACTGACATCATAACCCTTAGCCTGAGCAAGTTTGAAACCTAATTCATCAACACTAAGGTCTCTAAATTGCTCTTTAAGAGCGGTTTCATCCACTTTAGGAGGAATCACTTGAAAATCAAGTTCGATGCGCTGAAGCATGGCTTTTCGAGTTTCAGAACCCGACGCTAAAATTAAGGGTTTTTTGGTAAAGATAGTGGTGGACATTAGATCTTTAATACTAGTACAAATAGATGATTTTTTGAAGTTTGGGTTAGATAAACTATTTTGCTGGCTATTAAATGGGCTTTTTTGGGGAAGAAATTAAAGGATAGAGTTAATTACTTATGGCTATTGATGCAAAAATCGAAGAAAGTTTTACCAAGATTGCAAAAATTATTTCAATTGAAGCATCTGCAAAACTATCATCTCTTTTAAACAAAAAAGTTATATTTAGTTTTTCTATATTTTTTGAATCGTCCATTCAAGGCGATAAAATTGAATATAACCCTGAAAAAAATTTTTTATACACAGTCAATATCGAAGAGCCTAGCCTGGGACCGATTTATTTACTGACTAATCGCGAGCAGATGATTCCGGTTATTGAGCTTTTACAAGATAAAGAATATAATAAATCCGAAGAGGAAATCCCCAATAACTTACAAATGCTATTTTCAGATGCTGTGCAAACCACAGTAGTAGCGATCTCAAAAAGAATAGCTGGATTATCAAAAGAAATAAAACTTAAGCTTGGCGATAAAGATTTTTATAAACTTAATGAAACTGATAAAGAGACCCTCAAGGTTATTCCTGAAACGCAAGAGCCTATTGGATTAGGCTTTAAAATAAATTTTGGTGATATTGAACA
>JBILGG010000254.1:0-2516 GCA_044351165.1 Candidatus Caenarcanales bacterium
TGTGGATGAAATATTTAAGCAAAGTCTTAGTGATTATGATGTTGGTGTTAGGTGCTTTGACTCCTGTTTCAGCTGAGTACGGTGAGTATCTCTACCAAGGTTCACTTTTTACAAAATCTGATCGTGCTTATTTACTAAAAAGAGAATCTGGCGACTCAGTAGTGATAGCTTATAGTTTTCCAGAGTTGGTTGAAATCAAAAGAATTTTACTACCCTCTGATTTAAGCTGGGTAATTGTGCTTGACCAGGGTTTAATCGTTAATACCTCTACTTATGCAGATACTCAAGTAGAAAGAGTCGAAGATGGTAAGAAGAAAACTTACATGATATCTCAAGTTCTGACTCATTATGATACTTATGATCTAAATCTAAACTATAAATCAAGCATGGATCTTCAAGATGAGTATGAATATGAAATTTATGACTATGATGCTGAGTACTTAAATACTACAAAAGCAAAAAAGAAATCTAAAAAAACAAGCTCTCAATGTACTTTTAAAAAGCTAAAAAACGGTAAATTGCAAATGCTATAACCCACTCTAGATCAGTATTTTAGCTTTATCTGCTAAAATATTTTTAGATGCAGGTGCAAGAATTACTTAATCCCGAACTGTTTTTAAAAATCATAAAAAACCACCAAAAAGTTTTTTTTATTTTTGATTATGATGGTACTCTTGTCCATCTTAATAAAGAGCACAATCAAGCTCTTTTGAGCCCTGAGCAAATATCGATTTTAAATAGCTTGGCGACTTGCCCTGAAACCAGGATCTCTATTGTTACGGGACGATCTATCGCCAATTTGAAAATGCTACTAGCTGACAAGCTTCATACCTCCGCAATTATTTATGGCAGTCACGGCGGAGAAAAAAACGAAGAGTGCCGCGAGTCAAACTACACCGAACATTTAGAAAAAATTTACCAAGCCTTCAACTCTGAACCGCACATAGCATGGGAAAGAAAACCTCTTTCGATCACCTTGCATTATAGGGAGCATCCTGATCGTGATGAATTAAAATCTCGCTTGGATCAGGAGGCAGAAAAGCACACGCATTTATTTCGCGTTCAGACCGGTCACGATGTTTATGAATTTCTTCCTAAAGATATTAATAAGGGTTTAGCGATTGAAGATATTAATAAATATTATCCAGATTATTATCTTGTGTTTTTTGGCGATGATTTGACTGATAATTTTGGTTTTAAAGTAATAAATAAATTAAAAGGTTTATCAATTCAAGTCTCAGACCGCATGAAAGAGCGCGAAGCTGGGTATTTAATTAATAGTGTTGCGGATACTTATGAGTTGATGCAAAACTATTTGGATTATAAAAATTAATTATGAGCACTCCAGTTAAAGAACAATCGGCCTACCAACTTTTACAGCGTAATCAGGTCTCCTTAAAAGACGCACTGCAATTGCTTGTCAATCAAAACAGAGAACTGAACCCGATTTACTTAGATAAATCATTAATTGCTTCGATGAAATCTGACTGGCCAAAAGATACAGCGATTCCTCTGCTTTTCGCTCAGAATCAGCTTTTCGTGGCTTGTTGCGAGACAGCTGTACCAGAAATTGCCGAGTCTTTAAAACCCTTTGTACCTAATACTGAAATAAAAGTTATTCGTATAAATCAGCGCAGTTGGAGTTTTATTAAGTCAGGTGCTAAACCTAATAGCTCTGAAAATCACAAACCGACTGCTCAGCTGGGAGCGGATTTGGTGGCTTCGATTCAAAAAATCCAATCCAGAAGTATTAATGCAAATGACGAAAACTCAATCGGTAACGAGGTTCGCTGGGTTTTACAGGAGGCTTCTAAGCGCGGTGCTTCTGATATCCATTTTGAGCCATGTGAGCATGATCTAATCGTGAGATTTAGAATAGATGGTGTCCTAAATGATGTGTGCCGATATAAATGCGATTCCCAAAATGACTACAGAAAAATTATTCTAGCTAGAATAAAAATTATTGCTGATCTTAATATCGCTGAGTCACGTGTTCCTCAAGACGGAAGGGTTACAGAGATTATTAATAATTCTAAGCTAGACTTGCGTGTCTCGACTTTACCGACGCTGTACGGCGAAAAATGTGTGATTAGACTTTTGCCGCATGAAAATTCGTTTTTAGAATTATCGAGTCTTGGAATGCCTGATGATATTATTCCTCTTTATGAATCTTGGCTGAGTATGTCTCAGGGAATGGTTTTGATCACTGGTCCGACGGGCTCTGGTAAAACTAGTACACTATATACGAGCCTTGCTAAGCTAATTGATGTCACCAAAAATGTGGTTACTGTCGAAGATCCTGTGGAGTTTCAATTAGCCAGGGTAAATCAAGTCCAAGTTAATACTAAGGCTGGACTCACTTTTTCTGCGGGTCTTAGAAGTATTCTCAGGCAAGATCCGGATATCGTTATGATCGGTGAGATCAGGGACTTGGAGACTGCTGAGATCGCTATTAAGGCTGCTCTTACCGGGCACTTGGTTTTGAGTACTTTGCACACTAATGATGCTCCTAGTAC
>JBILGG010000256.1:0-2503 GCA_044351165.1 Candidatus Caenarcanales bacterium
TAAGCTTCTTATCACTGATTGTTGCGGTGTTTTTGATTTATAACACCATGAGTTTCTCTATAGTCCAGAGACAAACAATATTTGGCATATTTAGAACACTTGGTTTAAGCTCTAGAGAGATATTTGAGCTTGTAATTAAAGAGACTCTAATATTAAGTATAATAGCCTCACTGATTGGGATCGCACTAGGCTACGGGCTTGCGCAAATATTGATAAAATTCATATCCCAGACTATTAATGATTTGTATTTTGTCGTGCAGATTAGTAACGTTGAGCTAGAGTTTTTGACTGTTGTAAAAGGGCTAGGAGCAGGAATTGTTTCTGCACTTATAGGAGCCTGCTTGCCGGCTTACCAAGCGAGCTTGAGCCCCGCCATCCAACACACAAAAAGATCAAGTCAAGAAAAAGATTTTGATAATTACCTAAAACATTTATGGAAAATAAGCTTAGTAAGTGTAAGTCTTGGATTTATTATTCTGGGATTTTCAGAGGATTACTTAATAATTAATTTTTTGGCCTTGGCGCTTATTTTAGTCGGGATAGCGATTCTTATTCCGAACTGTATAAAGCTTATATCTAATGGCTTTGATAGGATTTTGGTAGCTCGGCTAAGCCCGATTAATAAAATAGGAATTAGATCTATATTTAGAAATCTAAGCAGAACAGCCATCACAATTACAGCCCTATCAATGGCACTATCTATCGCTCTTGCGTTAGATATTACCGTAGGAAGCTTCCGTAAAACTGTCATAGACTGGCTTAGTTCGACTCTTCAATCTGATATCTATATATCAGCTCCCAGCCTGAGCGCCAACAAAACCACAGGTAATCTAAGTGAAGAATTACAGCAAGAAATATATAAAAATCCTATCATCCAAAACTCTAGTGAGAATATAATTAGCTACCGTAACAACTGGGTCAAATCCAATCTAGGAGAGCTAATGATAGCAAGTATCGATTTTAATAAGCGTATAGAAAAATCGTTTGAGTTTAAGGAAAAATCCAGTAATTGGACTCAGGATTTTACTGAGAATGATTCGATTATTATTTCTGAACCTTTAGCTTTTAGATTCAAGCTTAAGACCGGTGATAGTATCAATCTAAAAACTAATTATGGATTTAGAAAATTTCAAGTAGCGGGTATTTTTTATGACTACGGTAATGAGCAAGGGATAATAATGATTCATAATAAAAAGTACCAAAAACTATGGAAAGATAAAAAGATATCATCTCTAGGAATTATGCTAAAACCCAATCTAGATAAGGATCTTACAATTAATTCTATCAAGCAAGAGCTTGGGCAATTAAACACTGTTCATAATTTTAATTACCGCTCTAATAGCGATCTTAAGCAAGAGACTCTTAGAATTTTTGATCGTACTTTTCAGATCACAAAAGCACTAAAAATCATCACAATATTAATAGCTTTTATATCTATTATCAGCACCTTGCTTGCGATGAATATCGAAAAGAGAAAAGAATACGCAATTTTAGAAGCTTTGGGAACCACCAGAAAAAACCTCGCTCAGATCACCCTCGTACAGAGCTTGAGCATAGGATTCCTATCAGCAATATTTGCGCTACCGCTAGGACTGCTGCAGGCACTGCTTTTGATTAATGTTATAAACTATAGATCATTTGGCTGGACTCTAAGGTTTTATCAAGACTATAGTATTGTTTTGCAGATTTTAATAATTGCTGGGCTTGCAAGCTTAATTGCTGGCTTAATTCCAGCCATCAGATACACAAAAGGATACCTTGCTCTTAGAAATGATTAAAACTTATTTTTTAATTTTATTTATTCTCTTAAACCTACCAGTGGGAGCTAATCAGGCTATCTCTGCTCTAAAAAGCTCTTACATTAAGGGTTACAAAAGAGCTGATCGAATCAGAGAATTCAAATTCCCCGAAGACCACGGCGCGCACCGAGATTTCCAAACAGAATGGTGGTACGCCACCGGAAACCTTCAAGACAGCTCAGGAAATGAGTTTGGGTATCAGCTAACTATATTTAGAAACAATATTGATCCGAATTTTCTTACGGGTAACTCAGGACTAAAAACGAATCAAATCTACATGGGTCATTTAGCTATTAGCGATATCAAAAACAAAGAATTTTATTCATATGAAATTTTTCAGCGGTCAGCCGCTTCCCTAGCTGGTTCTACTAGTAAAGAGACCTGGATCAATAATTGGAAATTTAATTGGGAGCCTTTTGAGCTTTACGCTAAGCAAGGAGATATAGTCCTAGATCTTAATCTAAAAGCCCAAAAACAAATAGTCCTGCAAGGCAATCAAGGTCTCAGCCAAAAATCTTCTCAGCCTGGAAATGCATCTTACTACTACTCAATCCCGCGCCTAGAGAGCTCTGGAAGCATCATAATCAAAGGTAAAACCTATCGTGTAAAAGGTGAATCATGGATAGATAGAGAATGGAGCACCAGCTCGCTGGGCGCTGATGAGCTAGGCTGGGATTGGTTTTCGTTACAGCTATCTGATAACT
>JBILGG010000100.1:0-5269 GCA_044351165.1 Candidatus Caenarcanales bacterium
TGGATACGACAAAAGCAGAAAGGTGATCTGGAGCGGGTTTGGGGGCTTACTATTCGCTAATCTGATAATTTTATTTTTTAGAGCTCTGCCTGCGGATCCTAATTGGGGACTGGAGCACGAGTTTAACGCTATTTTCAAACAAAGCCTAAGACTAAGTCTTGCTAGTATGATCGCTTATTTTTGCGGGGAGTTTACTAATAGTTTTATTATCGCTAAGCTAAAAGTAAAAGACGCCGGCAAAAATCAAGGTGCTCGTATAATTTTATCCACCGTAGCTGGTGAGCTTGTCGATACTATAATTGTCTTGATGATTGGGTTTTATGGGGCGCCAGGTTACCCGCTAGAGATGATGCTAAGAATAATGATTACTAATTACACCATAAAAGTACTCTGGGAAATCGTCGCTTATCCAATATTTACCAAGCATCTTCTAAAGAAGCTCAAGCAAGTAGAAAAAGAAGATTATTACGATTACGATACTGATCTAAACCCGTTTCATGTTTAAGTTATAATGATGATATGCAAAAACTTTTAATAGCAAACGCCACCTTGGTTAATGATAACCAGGTATTTAAAGCTGACGTCTTGATCGAGAACGGATTTATCTCCAAGATCGATGCTAACCTCTCACAGAGCGGAATTGACGCTCCGGTCATCCAGGCTGAGGGACTCTATCTCCTGCCAGGCATGATAGACGATCAAGTACACTTTAGAGACCCAGGACTCACTCATAAAGGCGATCTTAATTCTGAGTCGCGCGCCGCTGTCGCGGGAGGCATAACAAGTTTTATGGAGATGCCTAACACTAACCCTCGGTGTCTCACTCAAGAGTTATTAGCAGATAAATACAAGCTGGGTGCAGAAAAATCTCTTGCTAATTATTCTTTTTATATGGGCACGTCTAATGATAACCTCGATGAGGTCCTGAAAACCAATCCCCAAGAGGTTTGCGGGATTAAGATATTTTTGGGGGCTTCGACTGGTAATATGCTTGTCGATAATCCTGAGACCATAGAAAAAGTCCTAGAATACTCAGCTAGAACGGGTTTGATCGTAACTGTTCACTCTGAAGACGAAAATATAATTATTAATAACAGTAAAGTGTTTCGCGAAAAATACGGCGATGAGCTAGACGTCAGTTTTCACCCCCAAATAAGAAGCCACGAATCCTGTGTTATCTCCACCGAAAAAATCATTAAGCTCGCCCAAAAGACGCATGGTAACTTGCATATACTCCACCTCAGCACGGCTGATGAAATGAAATTTTTTAGTAGTAGTCAGGATATTGACACGAAAAAAATAACAGCCGAAGTCTGCGTTCACCATCTCTGGTTTTCGCAAGAAGATTACGCCACTAAAGGAGCTTTTATCAAGTGGAACCCAGCTATAAAATCTCTAGAAGATCGAAACGCTCTTAGGCAGGCACTTAAAGACGGACAATTAGATATTATCGCTACTGATCATGCGCCTCATACTCTAGCTGAAAAATCAGAAAAAAATTATTTCAAATGTCCTTCAGGCGGTCCTCTTGTCCAGCATGCTCTAGTAGCGGTTTTGGAGCTAGTGCACCAGGGTGTGATAGATATTGAGACAGCTATTACTAAGACCTCGCATAATATTGCAAGAAGATATAAAGTCGATCGCAGAGGATTTATAAAAGAAAATTACTACGCAGATTTAGTGCTAGTAGATATGAATAGTCCTTGGGAAGTAACCAGATCAAACCTGCTCTATAAGTGCGGTTGGTCGCCTTTTGAAGGTACAAGATTCCGCTCCAAAATAATTAGCACCATTATAAACGGAGAAATAGTTTATCAAGATGGCAAGCTAAATGATAACTATAGAGGCATGCAGATTAAATTCTTGAGATAGTTTAGACTTGCTCCCAATCAAAGTCTTTAATATCTCTCTGACCAGGGTTAGCTTCGCGCGTTTTGCTTGTCAGCGTGCAAGAATCAACCCCCATCATATCCATATTAGAAGCACCTGGCGGCACTATAGGCCAAACATTCATCTCATAAGCCATTGGCAGATCTATAACGACAGCTAATCTACTCTCAAAAGCTTTTTGGATAATGTCTTTAACATCATCTCGGGTCTCGGGCTTATAGCCAGGAAGTCCGTAAGAATCAGCGAGCTTCACAAAATCAGGACTGCCGTGCTTAAGATCGACATGAGAATATTTTTTTTCGTAAAATAAATCTTGCCACTGACGCACCATACCAAGATTATTATTATTAAAAATACAATTAATCACTTTTAGATCATAAGCCTTAAGAGTGCCCAATTCTTGCAAGCACATCTGAAAGCTTCCGTCCCCTGAAATATTGACCACGACTTCATCTGAGCGATCATTTTCAGTACCACGCGAATCCTCAAGAGCCGCCGCACCTCCCATCGCCGCGGGCAATCCAAATCCCATAGTCCCAGCTCCGCCACTGGTGAGCCATTGATTAGGACAATTGATTTCTGAATGTTGAGCCGCCCACATTTGGTGCTGACCGACATCTGTGGAGTAAACTACTTTATCACCGCCGACTTCGTGGATTAGCTTAAGTACGTGCTGAGGGCTGATTAGATTTTCTGCGATCGGATCGTGATCTAAGGGATATTCGTTTTTCCATTCTTGGACTTTTTTTAGCCACTCTTCGCATTGAGGTTTTTGGGTTTTTATTTCGTCTAGAAGCTGTTCCAGCACTAGGCGAGCGTCTCCTACGATCGGCACATCAATTACATCGCGCATCTTACGATTCTTACTGACTTCAGCTGGATCAATATCGATATGAATCACTTCAGCATCAGGAGCAAAAGTATCAATCTTGCCAGTAACCCTATCATCAAACCTAGCTCCGACGGTAATTAGAAGGTCACAATTATAAATCGAAAAATTAGCATAAGCAGTACCGTGCATCCCAAGCATCCCCAAAAAAAGCGGGTGTCTATGCGGGATCGCGCCTTTACCTTGAAGTGTGGTCGTAACCGGAATATTACAAGACTCCACTAGCTGTAAAAGCAGTCTAGAAGCGCCGGATATAATAACTCCGCCACCAGCGTAAACAACGGGTCTGCGAGCTTTTAGAATTTTTTGGGCGGCTAATTGGATTTGCTTAGGGTTACCATAAACACGGGGTTTGTAGCCTTTTATATCAGGCTCATAACCATCATCAATACTATTAGAGTCATTTAGCTCATACTCACCGTTCAAAACATCCTTAGGCATATCGATCAAAACCGGTCCTGGTCTGCCAGTCGAGCAAATATGAAAAGCATCAGCAACAGTGCGAGCTAGATCCTCAGGCTTTTTGACCAGGTAACTATGCTTGACAATAGGGTAAGTAATTCCAGTAATATCAGCTTCTTGAAAAAAATCGGTACCAATTCCCCATGTAGGTACTTGACCCGTCAAACAGACAATAGGAGTCGAATCCATATAAGCATCTGCAATACCGGTAACCAGATTAGTCGCACCAGGACCGCTTGTCGCCAGAACCAGACCAGGACGGTTAGCCACACGAGCGTAACCTTCAGCGGCGTGACATCCGCCCTGCTCATGCCTAACGAGGATATGCATCAATTCTTCTTCGCCGTAAAGCTCATCATAAAGCCCTAATAAAACTCCGCCCGGATAACCAAAAAATCTTTTTACTCCTTGCCTTCTGAGCTCTTTTAGGAGGGATTTTGCGCCTGTTGATTTTTGGGGGATTTGGGGCATTTCTATATATTATAACAAGGTGAATTAGGGCTATAATATAAATATTCCCAGTTTATGGCTAATTTTGACAACTATGATAGCGGTAATTTTTTTGATGAGTACTTTTCAGCTGGAAACAAGCCCCGTGAATACGTAAAAGAGCTGATCGATACCTTCAAAACCCTTACCAGTTTTGAGATAAAAGAAATCCAAAAAGCCGCAGAAATGGCGTTTTTTAATATGGGGATTACTTTTACTGTTACTGGTGATGACTCGGGTGTAGAGAGAATTTTTCCTTTTGATATTTTACCTAGAATAATAGACGGTAAAGAATGGTCCACCATCGAAAAAGGGCTTAAGCAAAGAGTCCAAGCACTCAATCTTTTTATCGATGATATTTACCACGACCAAAAAATTATTCATGACGGAATCATCCCGCGAGAAATTATCGAAAGCGGAGCGGGCTTCTTGAAACAGTGTGTAGGATTGAATCCCCGCAACAGAATCTGGAATCATATCACCGGCACAGATCTAGTGCGCGACAAAAACGGACAAATGCTGGTACTAGAAGATAATCTAAGATGCCCCTCTGGAGTGTCTTACGTCATCGAAAACCGCCTGATAATGAAAAGAATTTTTCCGAAGGCCTTTGAGACTATGGATATTAATCAAGTGGACGATTATCCCAGTAAGCTTCTAGAAACCCTTGAATTCAGCTCAGCGCCTGAGATTGAAGATCCTACTGTTGTTATACTCACGCCAGGAATTTTTAATTCTGCCTATTTTGAACATTCGTTTTTGGCTCAGCAAATGGGTATCCAGGTAGTTGAAGGTCAAGATCTGGTTGTCGATAATGGTTACGTGCATATGAAAACTACTTCTGGACTCCAACGCGTAGATGTGATTTATCGCAGAATAGATGATTTGTTTTTGGATCCGCTCTGCTTGCGGAAGGATTCTATGCTGGGCGTACCTGGCTTGATGGAAGTTTACCAAAAAGGCAGAGTGAACCTTGTAAACGCGCCAGGAACAGGGATAGCTGATGATAAAGTAGTTTATAAATTTGTGCCTGATATGATCAAATACTATCTAGGAGAGGATTGTATCATCCCTAATGTGCCTACTTTTTTATGCTGTAACGAAAAAGAAAAAGATCACGTGCTGAAGAATCTTGAGAATCTCGTGGTGAAATCCGCTAATGAAGCGGGCGGATACGGTATGCTTATCGGTCCAGCTTCTACCGCTCAAGAGCGTCAAGAGTTTGCCGAAAAAATAAAAGCAAACCCGCGAAACTATCTCGCTCAGCCGGTTGTATCACTCTCAAGAGTACCTACCTTGATCGATGAAAATTTCGAAGGTCGGCATGTGGATTTAAGACCTTATATCTTGCAAGGCAAGGAAACTTATGTCATGCCTGGCGGACTAACTAGAGTAGCTCTTAAAAAAGGTTCGCTTGTCGTCAATTCCTCTCAGGGAGGCGGAAGCAAAGACACCTGGGTAAAAAGGAGTGCACTATGCTAGGAAGAGTCGCTAATAATATTTATTGGATGCACAGATACCGCGAGCGAGCGGAAGATT
>JBILGG010000257.1:0-2500 GCA_044351165.1 Candidatus Caenarcanales bacterium
TTTTGAATAAATCTTCTTTGTTTACACCAAAATATGTTAATGTTTGAATTTTGATATCAATAAGATTATCAATGACGCTTAAATCTGGTGTTGAATATTCAAAGAAGTATCCGTATTTACCATTAAGCTCCAAAATAGAACCAGGTAATTTATTCAATTGAACTCTATAAATATTGTTAGTACTTGTACTTACCTCAGAAACAAAATCTTTATTGACTAGGTCTAAACACATCCAAGTCAATTTATCAACAGAACTTTTTGCGGCAAGATCATATTCAATATTAACTTTTCTACTTACAGCATTCCAAAATTTATATTTCGCTGTAATTGTTGTTTGATCATCTTTTGCATACCATAAGATAAATTGAGGAGAAGAACAGGCATTTTGATCCATTAAATAAGTGTCGTTAAAAAAACCGTCTACAAGTCTTTTTAATTTAATCTCATCAAGATCCAAAACTTGCTGTGCCCCTATAACTGCGAACGAATACCTTTCGGAAAAGGGAATATCAAAACATTTTGATGGTGTATCAAAAGATTTTATTGTTTTTACGGTCTTGTCCGATCCCCAAATTAATCTTGCATTCGAGATAGCCGATAACTTTTTAGTAACAATATCATTATGCGGATAGCGAATGAAATAAGTATTATTTTTAATTGAATTATATTTAGGGTTGTCAAGTAAAGCATTAATTAATGAAGAAAAAATTTCAATTTGCTCAAATTGCTTAGAGGGAACCCTAACAATACTAATATTTCCACTAAGTAATGAAAAGACATAGGAAAAAGCAAAGTTAATGGGAACATTCGAAGGTGCGATATGAAAAACTATACCAAGTCCCTTTCTGTTTGAAAGATTGGTATAGCCAGCTTTCATTTTTTTTAAGTTTGCAGATCTACACCAATAGCCAAAAGTTATTAAATCAGGAAATATTTTTGCTTTAGAGCTTTTTAAAATTGAATTTGAAAGCTCCCCTAGAAACTCAAGAGTTAAATCATTAAGGGGGCTAAATACCCTACTTTTAAGAATATTTTTGGGATCTCCAACTAAATATTCAACACTATCACTAACTGGTAAAAACAACTCCTCTTTAGTCATTATTTTATTTTTGTATTGTATCACTACAACCTCTTAATTCCGCATTCTTAATTCTCCCACTTATTGTAAAATACTTACCTTTTCTTCCACAAGTACAGTTATCTATTCCTATAATGGTGCCCAAGTCTTCGGTTAAGATTGAATGACCAGGGTAACTTGAAGGCAGACATGAAACTAATTGTACAATCCCTTCCTGACCTATTGGGGCTAATGCGTAATCTCGGTGATCTCTTATAATGATATCTGAATAATTTGAGGCATGTAAATAACCAGCTTCGCACTCCATATATATAGAACCAGTTTGCTCAACTAAACCGTAATAGTTATGAATATGTTGAATTTTAGCTTTTTCTAACAAAGATTTTCTGAATGAATGTGTATCTACTGCACTATCAACCATTTTTTTCCAACCACCACCGTGTATCAAAATACCATTTTCAAGATTAATTGTTATACCTCTTTTTTCAAGGGCATTATTAAAAAACTCCCAAACAATATATGTAAAACCAAAAAGCAAGATTTTTTCCCCTTTATGTTTTTCAATAAAACTCTCCAAAAGTTCAAAATCTAAATTAAAATCATCATCTAAAAGGTACTGAACATCATACCCAAACAAGGAAAAACCAAGTATGCCTGCCCCTCGAGCAGAAAAATTATTGCGGTCTTTTAAAACCGATTTTGAATCAATAATAAGCATTGGGATACGTTTGCTCCCAATGAAACTAGATAAGATTTTCGTCAATACTCTTGTTTGATTAGATGCTGTTGTTGCATCTAAAAATATTTTAGATGGGATTTGTCCCGATGTGCCAGATGAAGTTAAAGTTTTTCGAATCTCTGCTCTATTTATGCTTAGTAACTCCAGTTCCTTAAATAACCTCACCGGTATGAATGGCAAATTCTCTATCTTTTTATTACCGGCATTCCTGAATGTCCAATTATCTGAGATTAACTTATACTCCGGGCAGTTTTCAATATGCTTTTTTTCTAGATTAAATAAAATTTGACCTAAAATCTGGTTTTTACTTTCAGCATCTAAAGAGTAAGGTTGATACTGATCTAAATCTTCTAAAGTAGCCATATTAGTCAACTTGAAGTTCTGAGTATAAAATTTTTCCCGAATCATTTCTTGGGAATTCCGGAATATATCTAACAATTATAGCTGAATGGTGCAACCCTATTTTGACTGATAAAAAATCTTTCAATTCCTTTAACTTTTCCTCATTATTGGTATAAATAAATAATTTGTCATCAATACCAGTACAAACACAGGAATAACCCTTTTTTAAGGTAAGATTTTCAACTTCATCTAGACTTACTCTATTCCCAAAAATTTTTATGAATCGTTTTTTCCTACCTACAATATAATAATAACCTTCTTCATCTCTTTTAGCCATATCT
>JBILGG010000001.1:0-24502 GCA_044351165.1 Candidatus Caenarcanales bacterium
GATAGGCTGCTTGACTATGCCTATCGTCAGTCTTTTTTATTTTTTCTGTAATGTGTGCTAACAGATCATTAGCTTTTTTTTCTGCTTCATATTGCTGAGTAGCACTTCTAGCTGGGTCAGTTAGAACGGTATCAAATAATCGGGTAGTTGTTTTTTTAGGATCTTGACTAGCTAGATTAGCTTCTTTTTTTGGTGTTGTATCACTAGTAGTGTCATTAGATTGTGTTGTCCCGTTGGTACCAGGTAAGCTTGTTCTTGCTTGTGCAGTTTGTTCTTTAGAAGTTTGAGCAGCACTTTCAGCCCTCTGAGTATCAGATGCTGTATCTAGTTTATTTGATTTTTCGGACTCTAGCTCTTCTCTTCTTCTTTTTTCTTCAAGAGTTTCAGATGGTGAAAAGCTAGCTCCCCCGCTGCTCACAGAAACCATAGATCTTAAATAACAATCAAATATTATTGTTATGTTAAATTCCTAATTTCTTCTCATTATTTTAAACACCACCTTTTACAACAATATCTTAAAATTAAATGAAAATCTTTCTCAATAAGCTCCAAATTAATACATAATATTAATGAGAATAATTCGCAATAAATCTTATTTCTTTGCAAATCAATCAACCAGTACTAACAGATCCATTTTTGGCCAATTTATCAGCAATGGCTGAAAATCTATCGCCCTCGCTGGCTCCGACTCAAGCTCCGCAAATAACACTCCCTCCTCAGCCTGTTGCTCCTGTTATTACAGCGACCCAGAACCTTCTACATCAACCCCCAAGCGAAAAGCTTATAAAAACTCTTGGCGATTTTGGCACACTTGTCGATAAAGCTTCTACCTTCGAAATGGTTATGGCGGGCTTGGGCACGGTGTTTAGTGGGTTTCAAGCTGATTGGATAGCTTATTTTTTAGAATCCTTCGGTGAAAAATCTGAAAATGCTTTTGTCTCTGATCGGCAAATACCCGATTATATTGCTAAGCCGCTTAAGTTTTTGGCAAAAGTCTATGGTATTAAAACCGAGTCAGGGACTGAGATTCAGACTAGTGATGATCTTAAAAAATCTCAAGAAAAACTAATCGGTGCGATAAATACTACTTTTTCAAGTTTTTCACTTCTCAATATTGTGTTTAGAACTATTCCTCACGCCCTAAAAAATATTTTTGGTAAAGCTCAGTCAGAGAGCGGATCTGGTGTCTTTAATTTTATATCTACTAAGATTTTACCTTTTGCAAATGCTGGCTTGATGTGGGGCTCAGGCGCTGGCAAGCGCCAGTTAGCAGGCGCGATCCAGAAGCTTGATTATAATTCTTACCGTCATCAAGTCGATGGCGCGTGGGCATCTGGAGTGCAGGATTATCTCTGCGGTATGAATTCATTTGCCTTAATGGCTCGCCAAGCGATTTCTAGTTTTAGTCCTAAGCTTGCTAAACTGCTCGAGCCTGTTTTAGCATTATGGATCTCAGGATCCAGTCTAAAAGAGGGTTTGCACGCTCTTAATGGACACGAAGAAGAAACTCCTAAATATGAATTTGGATTTTTGGATAAATCTTTATTTGGTAATTTATCTTATAAACTCGCTCAGTTTTTAGCAGATAAGTTTCAAGTAAAATTACCAGAACTAAGCGCTAATGGTCTTAAGCATTCTTAGTCATGTTCATCGCTTCTTGACTTGCTTTTTTAGCCATTTCTACGATACTTAAATTAGCTTTATACTGCCTAACAGCATTCATCATTTTGAGCATTTCGCCCGCCCCATCGACGTTTGAAGTCTCTACATTACCGTCTTTATCGGCAAGTGGGTGATTAGGCATAAATACTTTCATCCCTGGTGTTTGGTCTTCAACAATTTTTGCTATTTGCGGGCCAGCACCTTTGTGATCACCTTTTAAAAGATGCGAAACACCCTCATGATCACCAAGTCCAGCCAGGATGGTCGAAAAACTTTCGTCTTGAGATCTAGCTGAAAACACCGGGCTTTTTGCTTTGTAGCCTGGAGTTAGCATATTGGACACATTCTCAGAAGCCAGTTCCATTGCGCCTCGCGTGGTAGTTAATCCATTGTGTGCGATGTGATAAATATCAAATATACTCATTATGCTGCCCTTCCTGATTGTGTTGCTTCTTCTAGACCTTTATAATAATCACCATTGATTTTCACTAAAAGTAAGTACTTCAAATGGTTTTCTGTCATTTCTGCTAATTCTTTTTCAAAACTTGGTTTAGTGCTGTGATCCTCATAGGTAGCGTTTTCTATGATGCGCTCGCCGTTAATTTCATTGATGCCTTTGCTGTTAAGATCTTTTATAACCATTCCAAAATCCAGGTCCTGTCTAACGAAGCCCGGTGTACTAACGTTGGTTAGGTTATTGGATAGTAGCTGTTGCCGGTCAGCGACTGCATTTAATAGGACGTTGACGGTTTTTTCGTGGTGTGTTTTTAGCATAGGCTTGACTCTGTGCCTTAATATAAATAACCAGATTTAAGGTTTGGTTAAAGCCTCTTGCTTTTGTTATAATTCTTGATTATGTCTAGTGATTGTTGCGATGATTCAGCTCTTGTTCAGGACCCTGATTTACAGTTATTATCAGCCCTAACCGACCAAATAAAAGAAGCTAAAACAGCTTCTTATCAAATGTCCATTTTAGCGGAGTCCCAAAAAAACTACGCTCTTGAGCTTATCGAAAGAGAATTGCGCGAGTCGGTTTCTACTATTATTGAAGCTAATAAAAAAGATCTTGAAAACCCCGAAAACGCCAGTCTCACCCCTGCCATGAAAGACAGGCTTATGCTAAATGCCGAAAGAATTATGGCGATTGCTAATAGCGTTAGAAAAATTACCGCCATGAAAGATCCCGTCGGTAATGTACTTGATGGCTGGCAGCACCCAAATGGTATGCGCATCACAAAAGTAAGAGTGCCGCTTGGCGTCATTGGCATTATTTACGAAGCGCGTCCAAATGTTACAGTCGATGCGATAGCTCTTGCCATCAAATCCGGTAATGCAGTGGTTTTGAGAGGCTCTAAGCAAGCTTGGTTTACTAATCATGCGATAGTTCAAGTAATTTTAAAAGCCCTAGAACAAACAGAAGTCCCGTTAAAAGCAATTCAATATCTAAAAGATCGCACTCGTGAAGGCTGTAAGCTGATACTGCGCGCTGAAGGTTTGATTGATTTGGTTATTCCGCGCGGCGGCGAAACTCTTAATAAATTTGTTACTGACAATGCCATCATTCCCGTTCTGGGAGCGGGTGGCGGGACTTGCCATGTTTTTATCGATCAGTTTGCTGATATAGAAAAATCTATTGCGATCTCGATTAATGCTAAGGTTTCGCGACCGAGTGTTTGTAATTCTTGCGAGACTATCTTGGTTCACGAAAATATAAAAGATATAATTCTGCCACGCTTGGTCGATGCTCTTCTATCCAAAAACGTCGAAATCATAGGCGACCAGAGCGTTGTAGCTCAGTTCCCATTTGTTAGCATGGCTCAAGAAGCTGATTGGCATAAAGAATATCTCGATTTAAAAGTCTCAATTAAAATTGTCCAAGATATCCACGAAGCTATTAGTCATATTAATCGTTACTCCACAGGTCACTCAGAAGCCATTATTACTGAGGATTTGCAGAGCGCTGAGCTGTTTAAACGCATGATTAATTCAGCTTGCGTCTATGTGAATGTCAGCACTAGATTTACTGATGGCGAGGAGTTTGGTTTTGGGGCGGAGATGGGAATTAGCACAGTTAAAATGCACGCTCGCGGACCTATCGGCGCAAAAGAACTCTGCACCTATAAATATCTAATAGAGGGTAATGGACAAATCCGATAAAATAGGGCTTTTGGGCGGTACTTTTGACCCGATCCATAATGGTCATATCGAGATGGCCCTTTATGCCCAAGCTCATTTTCAGCTCGATAAAATATTTTTTATCACCGCCAAAAATCCCCCTTTTAAATCTCAAACAGTTTTATTACCTGCTAATTTTCGTCACCGACTTGCTGAACTTGCGATAAGTAATTATCCTAATTTTTTTGCAAGCCCCGTAGAACTCAATCGGGAAGGGGTTTCTTACGCTTACCAAACAGTCGAATATTTTAAATCTCAAAATCCTGATGCTGAATTGTTTTGGATTATGGGAATGGATGCCTATCAAACTCTTGACCAATGGAAAAACTCTGATTACATTAAATCTCAAGTAAAATTTATTGTGTTCGCGCGTGGCCCAAAATCTCCGCTATCAGAAGATGTTTTTTTAGTTGAAAATTTTGCCAATGCTACGAGCTCTACTCTCGTTCGTCAGATAATAGGAGACTGCGGAACTAACCAGATAACAAAAAAATCACTTTTAAAAGATCTTATCCCAGAATCTATTATTTCAATTTTGCTCAACCAAGCCCCAAAACCAGTAATTAAGCACTAATTTTTACATCATTTAATTGAGTTAATGGTTAGCCCCTAGATTAATTCTGTGGAATAATAGAATTATGGCAGATGATAAAAAATCAGCACCCGCGGCCACAGGTGGTAATCCACCTAACATGATCATTTTGATTGTGTTTATTTTTATTGCCGCGTTTGGTGGAACTTTTTTGGCTTTTCAATTAGCCCCTAAGACAATCACCGTCAATCAAACTCTAAAAGAAACTCGCGAACCCAATGAAGGAGACCATTTGCCGATTTCTCCGCTTGGCGATTTTGTGGTGAATTTAGCAGATGTTAGCGGAAGTAGATTTTTAAAAATTTCAATTACAGCAAAACTTTATTCTGAAGATTTTGAAGAGTATTCTAAGCTTAAAGGTGAAGAAAAACACGCTTACCATTTAAGAATAGATGAAGAGCTTCAGCCGATGATGCCCGCTATTAAAGATGTGGTCATAACCACGCTTTCACGCAAAAAATCAGATGAAGTGATAGGCTACGAAAATAAAATCGCCCTAAAAGCTGAATTAAAAGAGCAGTTAAGCAATATCATGCACGGCGAATTCAAGATTTACGATATTTATTTTACAGATTTTATAGTTCAGTAAACTTAGCACCTAGGCTATTTGACCTATTTAGCTTACTTAGAGCTAGGGAATAATTTATATATGTCTTTGTACGGTAAAAACCTTCCAAATAGTCGCGCGCGCGAGAATGATCAGCTCCCTGTTATTGTGCGCAATAAGCCCAAAAAAATTAAAGATTACAATTTTAAAAACCCTGATAAATTTTCAAAAGAACATCTAAAGATTTTAGGTTCAATTCACGAACATTTTTGCAGGCAAGTTACGCTGGCTCTTAACGCTACGTTACGCATGCCTATTGAGTTTTCGGTGGCTAATGTCCAGCAGCTTACTTACGGAGATTTTATAGATTCAATGCCTGAAGATCTTTTGACTGGTGTGCTCAATATGTATCCTTTAGCCACGCAGTTTTGCTTGGGTATCGAAAGACATTTGTTGGGTGCGATGATCGATAGAATGCTCGGTGGAAGCGGATCTTCGAGTATTAGCGGAGAAGAGCTGACGGATGTTGAAGTCGGAATTATAAAAGATACTCTAAAAAGAATTTTGCATTTTATGCCAGAAGGCTGGCAGGCATTGATTCCTGCTACTGATGAAGTGGAGCTTGTCGCACTTGAGACTAGCCCTGCCTCTGCTCAAATAGCAGCCCACTCTGATATAGTTGCTTTGATAACGATTAACGTGGAAGTCGGTACTGATCTAGGTTTGATGTCGATTTGTATCCCTTATTCAGCGCTTGAGGATGTAATTATGACGATGACTCGCCAGTCTAGTTATCGCAGTGACAAATTATCCACTGATGATTCCAGAGATTTTATTATTAATAAACTAGCCAAAAGCCCCATGCCACTAAAAATCGTCTTGGCGCGCGGTGAGCTGAGCTTGGATTCGGTGATGGGTCTAAAAATAGGCGACATAGTAAAACTCAATACCGGACTTGCTGAAAAGTCAGAGATTTGGATTGGAGACGAGCTTAAGTATTTAGGAAGCCCTGGTCAAGTAAATAATAATTTTTCTGTTGCAATAGCTGAAGAGTTTAAGGAAGATTAGTTCAAGACCTTAGCTCTTTCGTGGGCCAAAAAATCCATTTGTCCTCTTAAGCTAGCGCCTACTTGTTCGATCGCGTGACCTTTTTCGATATTGCGGGTCGCCTTGAAACTCGCACAGCCAGACTGATTCTCAAGTATCCAATTACGAGCGAATTTACCAGTTTGGATATCTTCTAGTACTTCTTTCATACGCGCTTTTACGGTTTTGTCGATGACACGAGGGCCAGTTACATAGTCACCGTATTCAGCGGTGTTAGAAATGCTGTCGCGCATTTTAGCTAGACCGCCCTCATAGATTAGATCTACGATTAGTTTAACTTCGTGCAAGCATTCAAAATACGCCATCTCTTCTGAGTACCCAGCTTCGATAAGTGTCTCAAACCCAGCTTTGATGAGGGCTGAAAGACCTCCGCAGAGAACAGCTTGCTCCCCAAATAAATCTGTTTCGGTTTCTTCTTTAAAGTTAGTCTCGAATACACCTGCTCTTGTGCCGCCGACAGCTTTTGCGTAGCTAAGGGCTAGTTCTTTTGCTTTGCCGCTAGCGTTGCGGTGAACAGCAATCAGGGCAGGCACTCCGAAGCCTTGTTCAAAAACGATTCTAACTCTATGACCAGGTCCTTTTGGCGCGATCATAATTACATCTACGTCCTCTGGTGGCGTGATTTGTCCGAAGTGGATAGAGAAACCATGCGCTACAGCAAGAACCTTACCTTTAGTGAGTTCTGGCTTGATTTGTGTGTTAAAAACTTCAGCGTGTTTTTCGTCTGGTAATAAAACCATGATCAAATCCGCTTCCTTAGCCGCTTGGCTAACAGTACAAACTTTTAGACCTGCTTTTTCAGCTTTTGCCCAGCTCGGAGAACCTTCATAAAGACCGATTCTTACATCCACTCCGCTATCTTTTAAATTAAGAGCGTGTGCGTGCCCTTGGGATCCATAGCCTATAATTGCTACTTTTTTTGATTGAATCAAACTTAAATCTGCATCTACTTCGTAATAAACTTTTGCCATAGAATCCAATTCTAGCAAGTATTAGAGCGGTATTGCTGTTAAATTAAAGTGCTCGGAATGAATCTTCGATTGTATTCTTCAGATCCCAAATTAAATTTTGTTCTCAAAAGATATATCCCGGTGCCGCTAGGAGGGGCTCCATAGGCTTTTTTATAAAGACCTGATAAAAACTTATAAGCTGATTCATCGTCCAAAGATTCTATTTGTAAGAGGTCTGCCTCTTCGATGCTTTCAATAAAATTATTAATTATTCCTTCAGACAAAAACATCTTAAATATTATTTGCCCAAATTTCCAAAATATTATCTAAAATACGACGATAAATTTTTATTATCTTGGGCTATGATAGCGGCTTTTGAGGATAATATTAAAAAAAATTAATGTTATCTACTGGTGAAAAGCGCAATTTAGCGAAGAAGATAATTTATAGCCTGGGAAATTTTTGGGATATAAGTATATTTGCCGCGTAAAGTCCAAATAATGGCATATAAAGTAAGTACCTGAGCTAGTAAGCTATATGCTTTTAGTAAACTTTGGCTAAGGTAGCCTAGTAGCGAAATGCTATTTTCAAACACCGTAAAAATTCCTAGAAAATTTGATAAAAAACTTATTACTAAGCTAAAAAAACTTGGCAAGAAAAAAATTATCATATTGAGCAAAACCGCTTGGTAACAGTGATACTTCACAAAATCTTTTTGGTAAATTTTTCTAATGTTCGAGACAATAATCCATATTATCGGCACAAAAGTCATCAATGGAATAAAGTAACTGCTATATAGTATGGAGCAGAGAATCTTGTCTTTTGTGGTGGGAATATTTACCATAAATGTTGTTTTATAAAATCACCTAGCTCGTTTAGATTTCTAAATTCCGTTTCCTGAGTGGTTTTGGTGTTTTTGAGTTTGATTATGCCAGAGTTTCTTTCATCCGCCATAAAAAATATTATCCAATCGCAGTTTTTTTTCAGAGCTTTTTCAAGCTGTTTTTTAAATTTACTTAATTCATAATCTAATTCTACGGTAAGCCCTGGAATCAAGTCCCTAACCTGGTTTGCTAGGTTTAGAGCTGGCGTGCCCTCGTCGCTTATAATATATAACTTAGGAGTTTTTTCTGGCTGAAACTCGTTTTCTTTTAGCAGTTCAATAATTCTTTCTTGCCCGCAAGCCCAGCCGCAAGCCGGTGTAGGAGCGCCTCCTAAGTAGCTCACCAGATTATCATATCTTCCACCAGCCAGAACAGTGCTTTGGTTAGCAAGCTTGATGGAGCTGGTTTTGATTTCAAAGACACAATGATTATAATAATCAAGACCCCTAACTAATTTAGGATCCACTACAAAATTTATATTTAGTGTCTTTAGTCCTAATAGAACCTCTTGCCAAATACTCTTGGATTCTTCATCAAAAAAATCTTGGATCAAGGGTGCATTTTTATAGAGTTCTTGATCTGCTTCCACCTTGCAATCCAGGCATCTGAGCGGGTTTTGGGTCATTCGGCGCTTGCAATCTTCGCAGACTTGCTCGGAGTATTGATTTAGAAAATCTTTTAATGCGCTAGTGTAGTTAGCTCTAGAGTTTTTATTGCCGATCGAGTTTATATATAAAGTAAGATTTTGCAAACCTACGGACTTTAGAAATTTTATAGCTAAGTTAATTATTTCTAGATCTATAAAAGGTCCGTCGCTGCCGAGCGCTTCAGCACCAATTTGATGAAACTGTCTGTACCTGCCGGTTTGAGGACGCTCGTAGCGAAACATAGGTCCTTGGTACCAGAGCTTGATGGGCTTTTGGTTACGATCTAGATTATGTTCGATGTAGCTTCGAGCAACTCCTGCTGTGCCCTCGGGTCTAAGGGTCATAGATCTATCGCCACGATCTAAAAAAGTATACATTTCTTTATTGACGATATCGCTATCTTCTCCGACAGCTCGACTAAAAAGTTCCGTCGCTTCAAAAATTGGTGTGCGGATTTCTTTAAAGCCAGCACTCTTAAAAACCGCTTGGCTAGTGCTTTCTAGGTATTGCCATAGATCAGACTCTTCTAAAATCACATCATGAGTGCCTCTAGGCGCTTGGATTTTATTCATGACTTACCCTTTTATTTCTGGTATTTCTTCTTCTTGTTCTATGTCAGTAAATCCATCGGCGGCTTTTACATTAGGCTCAGGGATTGAGGTGTAGGCTAGCAAAGTAAAGCTAACATTTAGATCAGTATTTTGCGCTTCATCAAGCGGACTGCTTGATCTTTTTGCTCCAGAAAATCTTTTATCAGCACCCATCTGAGCCGCTACACCGCTTCTGGTGATAGTAAGATTAGATACTTCCACAGCTCGATAATAAGTAATAATGTCAGAAAAGAATTTATTATAGCTAGCGAATTTGCCGCGAGACTCAATATTGATGATGGTTTTGAGCACCATGGCGTGCTGTTCTTCTAGCTGTAGAGTTTTTCTTTTGGAGTAAGATTTTTTATTGGGCATTATTTCCTTGCCCGCGATCGTAATGGCCAAGGCGTCTTTAGGCATAAAGCTGATAATTTCTATATTGTTTTCTTTAGCCAGTAACTCAAGATCCCTAACTAAAAACCCCCTTTTTTCCGATAGCGGTAACTGGTCTTTTAGTGTGGCGATGTCTTTTATGATGCTATCTAAGTTATCTCTAGTTTCTTGAATTTTTTCTCTTGTTACCTGAGGCTCTCTGAGCTGATCTTGCAGGGATTGAATTTCAGTGTTGAGTTTGTTTGATTCATCTAAACTGGGTTTTAAAACATATAAAAAAACAACTACCGCAATAGCGACACTCAAAATAGCAAGAATATTTTTTTCTCTTTCTTGAATTATCATAAACTCTAAGGCTTTAAACCTATGTTTACATTCTATACCTGTTTTTGTGTTTTTGTGTTTTGAAGACATTCCTACGAATTACGCAAAATTCTAAATAACACCAAGCGCCCAAAGCTTTTCAGGTAAAACCCCCACCCAAGAAGCATTTAGCGAATCCTAAATCATATCCAAAAACTCTTTCCAAGGATATACCGTAATATCTCCCAGGGCTCTGAAGCGAGGTACTCGAGCGATGCAGATCAGTTCTGCAGAAGGACAAATTTCTCGAAAAGAAAAAAGCCCTTTAAGGATTCGCTGAAAAACGAAGTTTTGAGGCGGAATCCGCTTAACAAAAATATTAAGGATCTGCAAATCCACTCCCTGAGCCAAGATTCTTTCTTGGCTCAGGGTTGAAAAATTGACGAAGTCGAATTTTTCAGTGGATCCTTAAGATCGGCTTTGCTCCTATGAGAGTATCTTCTTTATATCAAATTTATATCAAAATATAAAAAGTGCTTTTCTAAGTCTGTTTTTGGTCGGGGTCTGAAAATAAGTGAGCTTAACTTATTTTTAACCCAGGTTATTTATAAATAGGCATGAGCATTGGCGGTTCACAAATCCCAGCAGAACAAAGAGTAAACCAGATTATTCAGCGCATAGATACGCTCTCTGGTTCAGTCGAGCACAATGACTATAATCCGCAAAATAATTACGATAATTCTAACGCTCAAAACTTTAAGGCTATTGCAACCATGATGCAGGCAAACATGCTTGGACAGGCACTTTCAGGCGATAAAGATTCTTCTGGTCCATTTGATGGCATGATGAATGGCCTGATGGGCATGAATTATCCTGGCGGGGCAATGGGTCAAATAGGTCAAATAGGTCAAATTGGCCAAATGAATCCCATGATGCAGATGATGAATATGTCGAATCCCATGTGGAACCTTATGCAAGGGCAAGGTTCAGGCGCGCAGTTTAATCCGCTAAACCAGCTCCAAAACTCTATCCCTAAGTCTTTTAATGATTCTGATATGGTAATGCCCGTTCAGGGACGGGTTTCTAGCGAGTATGGTCATCGCCACCACCCTATAAAAGGACATTCACATTTCCATTCAGGAGTCGATATCGCCGCTCCCTTAGGAACACCTATTAGAATGCCGTGGGCCGGTAAGGTAGTCTTCGTGGGACATGTCCAGGGTTTTGGTGATAACACCGTCATTGTCGCTCATGAAAACCAAAAGCAACCTGATGGCAAAATTATTTATTCTGTGTTCGGGCATAATAGTGATGTTTTTGTTAGAGCCGGTGATACGATGGCTCAAGGTGAAATCGTCGCCGCGGTAGGCTCTGAGGGTAATTCCACTGGTCCGCATCTTCATTGGGAAACACGGCTTGGTGAGCCTGGATTACAGGGCACGCAAGTCTTTAATCAAAACCTTGCCATGACGGTTAATCCGATGAATTATGCGTAAGGATCCACTAAAAAATCGACGAAGTCGAATTTTTCAGCGAATCTTTAATTATCAATTTTTTTAAATTCGCTCTTTATATATCTAGAGGGATATAGGGAATAGTCATGAGCCTTTTGAATTTTTCAACGGCAAATAGTTTTTTTGCCCCTGGTTTAGCTTACGCGGGTCCGTCTTTTACTTCTCGTACAGGCACTGTCACGAATATTGCTAATAAAGCCAGCGAAATGCTTGATAATCTTGGTTATTGTGGATTTTTTCAATCTATAGTCGAGGGTGTTAAAAGTTTTTGTAAGAATATTAGAGAGTCATCTCTTTTTTCATGGATGTTTGATTCGGTTCAGTATGATTCTGAATCCCGCTCTGTGATTGATAAAGCTAAGTGCCGCAATAATTCATGTACGCCTGATGAACATATTAAATATCATAAAGATCTTGAGTTTAGCGATACTAATCCTAATGGCATTTATAAATCACATTTTGCTCCGCCTGGAAAAGCTAAAACTCAAGTTTATCTACTTCTTGGTCACTGTCAGGGTTTTAAAGATAAAGAAGAAGAGACTGGCGTGCTCCGTCTTTATAATAAATTGGTAAAAGATAATGATTGTGATGTAGTTTTGTTTAGGGTAGGTTGCGCGATGACAGATCTTAAACATGTTTCAGGCTTATCTGATAAAGCGGATCTCAAGCCTGAAGTTGTAAAAGAACACATCACTAATATTATTGAAGATAGGAATCATAGTCGAGGAGTTTTTGCAGGTCATGCTAAGCCAGCTAATGTGGTGATTGCAGGATACAGCTGGGGAGCAGGTTTGAGCAAAGAAATTTTAGACAGATGGAAGAAGATTGGTAACGATACCAAAGTTAGCACGAGTCTAACTTTAGATGCAGTTCAGTATGGTGTAGATAATTTTGCTACCAGTCTAAAAGAGCGTCCAGCCTATTCTGAAAAGCACGTCAACATTTATCAAAACAATGATTTATTTATTAATGGTAGTGATCTAAAGGGCATGGATCCCAGTAAACAAGATGTTTCTATGGATGTTGATAAATTAAAGCCTGGTACTAGCTTACAACATACTGAGATAGATGATGATCCTAATATTATTGATTCGATGTATCGAGAAATTCGAGAATCGGTTATTAACAGCCCCGCTTCAAAACCTGGTAATTTAGTTTTGCAAAAAGTCTAAAAGTTTTTTTAGGGCTTGGCTGCGGTGACTTAGTGAGTTTTTTAGTTCGTTTCCTAATTCAGCTACAGTCTGGTCAAACCCAGTAGGGACAACGATCGGATCGTAACCAAATCCATTAGAGCCTTTGGCTTGATAGCTAATTTTTCCAGGCCAATATTCCTCAGTCTCAAAAACTTTTTGGCCACTTTGATCAAGCGCAGTGATATTACAAACAAATCTACACTCTCGGTTCTCTTGGTTTTGCATTTCTGCAAGCACGCCTTCAATCCCGCCACCAGCTTGCTTTAGGTATCTTCCAGAGTAGATTCCTGGTCTGCCACCGAGTGCAGAAATTTCAATACCACTGTCATCAGCGATCACCAAAAAACTTTCGTCAAGTAATTTACTAGTGATATCAAAACCTGCTTGAGCCTTTATAAGAGCGTTTTGGCTGAAGCTCAGACCATTTTCTTCGGGGTCGAAGACCTCGTTATATATTTCACTAATAGCTCTAAAGCCTGCGCCAGCATTGGAGATGGAGTTAAATTCTTTGATCTTGCCTTTGTTGGAACTGCAAATTATCAGGTTTTGGTATTTATTCATAGCTTGATCAAATGTTATCATTAATATTGATAAATCCTATGTTTAAAACCATAAAGCGCGAATTGCAAAACATCTACCAAAAAGACCCTTCTTGCAATAATTGCTTTGGTATATTTTTGTATTATCCTGGTTTTCAAGCGGTTTTGGCTCATAGATTTTTGCATAAACTTTGGAATCAGCCGATAAAAGCTCTGCGACCTTTTGCTCAATTTTTGGCTAGGTTGTTTCAATACTGGATTAAAATCCTTACTAATATTGAGATTCATCCTTCAGCAAAAATTGGTAATAATTTTTTTATTGATCATGGTTCAGGTGTAGTTATCGGTGAGACTACGATTGTTGGTGATGATGTGGTTTTGTATCAGGGAGTCACTCTGGGAGGCGTTTCCACCAAAAAAGAAAAACGTCACCCGACTTTAGGCTCTAATATTGTGGTTGGTGCTGGTGCTAAAATTCTTGGTAATATTCATATTGGTGATTTTGTGCAAGTCGGCGCAAACTCTGTGGTGGTGCGGGATGTACCTTCGCATAGTACTGTTGTAGGGATCCCGGGCAAGATTATCAAGATGAATATTGAGCTTGAAGAAGCCATTAAGAACCTCGAGCACAACAACACCCCAGATTATATCGGCGTTACTCTTGAATTGTTATTAAAACGGGTCGCTGAGCTTGAAGAAGAGCTTAAATTGCTTAAATCTAAGTCTGCATAAATTAGCCAATTGCTGGTAAATTCGTTACTCACCAAAGATTTAACTACATGAGAGATTTTAGAAATTTCTTCTAGCTTCCCGTCATCGGTCGCCACAAAAATCGCTTTTTGATAATCACTAGAATCAGGGTTATAAAAACTATACGGCTTGTTTGCTATTGACACTGTATCTAGATAGTAGTCAGGATCAAGGTTTTGTTTCATCAGCTCTTTTGATTTTTCAGCTTGGACGTCTTCTATGCTGGCATCTTTCAGGATTTTTTCTGCTTTGAAAATTTTTCTTGACATAAATCTTTTTGCCAAATCTTTTAGCACCACATCTTGCTCGTTTGCCCAGCGCTTGATGTGATGAATAATCAAAGTATCATCTAACTGTAAAAAATTATCTAAGCTTAGCTTCTCAGGCTGGCTAACCCAGTCAAAGACAGGGGTTTCGATAAATGCGATTCTGCGATTTCTGATCAATAATTTTACTCTTTTAAAAAGTTTAAGAAGTAAGCTATCGCTTGCTAGGCATTTTTTATGTTGGTAGACCTGCATATACATTGAGTAGCGTGCGTATAAGTAATCTTCAACTGCCAGCATTCCTTTTTCGCCACTGACTACAAGGCAGTCATAGAGCGGATTTACGGTAATGCTGTTAATTACTCGTGTCAAATCAAAATTCCCGTATGCTGTTCCGGTGTGAAAACTATCCCTAAGTAGATAATCAAATCTATCGCAGTCCAATTGACTCGTAACGATACTTGATAAAAATTTTACTGGATAAGTTTTTTGTAGAACCGAAATAACTTTTTCACTGAAGCCTGTCTCAAACCTTTCCAGCACTTGGTTTACCTCGGTTTCGGGGCTGGCAATAATTTTTTCAGTCCAGATTTCGTGCTTGATATTGTTTATAGCCTCGCTTGAATGACTAAATGGTGCGTGCCCCAAATCATGTAACAGAGCGCTACTTAAGACAAGAGCCTTGTATTCGTCTTTTAGAGTGGGTTCTAGATCCATTTCTTTTGTGAGCTTCTCAAACATCAATCGCGCGACGTGCATAGTACCAAGGCTATGCGGGAATCTAGATGCTTCCGCGCCGTGAAAAGTAAACCAACCAGTCCCTAGCTGGCGGATCCAGCGGAGTCTTTGCATTTCTTTTGTGTCGATCAGCGCGATAATAAGGTTTTCGGCTTTATCTTCGCTATCGAGCTGAATTTCTTTATGGATGGGGTCTCTATAAGTGCGTGACATTTGATTTTAAATAATCGTAAATTTAATTTTTGGCCCTGCTGGCCTTAACTTCATCTTAACAACAAAATGATTAAACATATACAGCTTGAGTTACGAATAGCCCAGATTCAAGGCTCTTGCGTATGTAGGACTAGTTTATCCAAGACCGCAGGTGTTATTTAAGTGTAAGTCGGTCTTGGCTAGTCTATTTTTTTGAAATTAATATTATCTAGAAAGACTAGTGCATTCGTAGACAATGTCTTCCATAAACATTGTCTACGAATGTACTACTAGTTCAAAATAATAGCCCTGAAAACGCCAATCTCATCCAGATTATTAAAAAAATATAATGTGCAGTAACGCATTTGCTTTAATATTTATGTTATAATTACGAAAGGAGTTTATCACACTTTTTTTAACCTAAGCTTAGGAGGGTTATGTTTTTTAAGATAATGGGATTAATATTAAGAGTCGATTATGAAATTTCTTGTCAAAAAAATCAAGCCTTCTTCGTTAACTAGTTTAAGGAGATTTTCTTAGGATGGATGTTAGTAAGTTACAAGGTTTTTTTAACACTATAGTTCCGAAGATTGTTGTTGGAACTGAACACAATACTAGAAACGTACAAAGACCCTCTGTTTTTCAGAAACGAGATTCTTTTAGTAAATCAGACTTACATGTTTCAGGTAAGGCATTAGCATCTGCAACGGATGAATCTAAGTCTGTTAAGGAATCTGGACCTCGATTATCTCGATTGCTCCAAGATGCGGCAAACTATTATAGCGCAGCATAAAAATTTTTCACTCACACCCTGTTTATTCATCAAGGACTCACATTGTGAGTCCTTTTTTTTGAGTTAGTTTAGTAAGACCTTAACCCTAAAAAGTTTCAATATAAATATCAATTTTAAGTCAAAAAAATCTTTATATTAATACAGCAATTTTAGGGAGTTAAATTTTTATGGTAAACATCAATGGATTAAACGGTTTTGGATCTTTAGGCGGGCCCGATAAACCAGAAATCAAGGCTCAAACTCCGGCTAATAACCAGCCAGTATTTAATCCAAATGCGCAAGTTATGCAAGCCCAGAGTCAGGCTGCTGCGATGGCGCGTCTTCAGTTTAAAAAATCCAAATCAAGCTCTGCGATTGATGATGAGATGGAAGAATTTGAGAATTCAGAAATCGAAGTGGATGTAGAAACTATCGGCTTGATAAAAATTTCTGATGAGCAATTAGAGCGCTTCAAAGAGCGTGTAGAAAAGGGTCTTAAGGATCAAGAAGAGCAGATTATGTCAGCGGTTAATATGTTCGGTGGTAATGAAAAAGATTTGCGGCATGTGATTAGCTCGATCATGCTTTTTTAGTCAGATAAATATTTTTTATGCCTAAGTTCTTCAGGTAGATATTCTTGCTCTACCCAATTGCCCGGATAATCGTGCGGGTATTTATAAAGTGTTTTAGGGTTGGTTTGTGCGTTATCGCTTTTGGCTGGACAAGCATCCAGATGAAGACCTCTAAGGTGCTCTGGGACTGGGTATGGAGGGTGGTTCCTGGTGTCTTGCAGAGCTTTTTCTAGAGCCTTATAGCTTGAATTAGATTTGGGTGCAAGTGCGATATAGCTAACAGCCTGAGCCAGCACGATTCGCGCTTCGGGCATGCCCAGTCTTAAAGCCGCTTGGTAAGCGGAGTTAGCCAGAATAAGAGCTTGCGGGTCGGCTAGCCCTACATCCTCTGAAGCAGTTACTAAAATTCTTCTAGCAACACTTTCTAATTCCGCTCCGCCTTCAAGTAACCTAGCTAACCAATACAGCGACCCATCCACGCTAGAGCCGCGCATGGATTTTTGGAGTGCTGAAACGCAGTCATAGTAAGAGTTTGGATCGCCAGCAAAAATCTTGCGCCCGATCAGATCTTGGCAGGTAGAGAGCTCTATTGGGTTTTGATCAGTGCTATTAATTACTAGTTCTAGGCTAGAAAGTAAATTACGAGCATCTCCCCAGCTGGCTTTGGCGAGATAACTAATAGCAGATCCATTCATAGAGCGTTTTTGGTGGCTTAGAGCGCGCCCAACAAGCGCCTCTAGATCAGTTAGTGTGTGTGGCTTAAGTTCGAATCTAAGAGTTCTACTGAGAAGCGCGCGATTAATAGAAACCGCTGGATTTTCTGTGGTCGCGCCGATAAAGATCAGGATCCCGCTTTCGATGGCGTTTAGCAAAATATCTTGCTGAGATTTATTAAAATTATGCACCTCATCTACAAACAATAGAATCGAGTTAGGAATTTTTTCTGCGCGGTTAATAATATCTCTTAAATCTTTTACGCCAGAATTAAATGCTTGGAGTTTTATAAATTCTTTATTGCTCTGGCGCGCGCAGAGCTCAGAAATAGAGGTTTTGCCGGTTCCAGGCGGGCCCCAAAATATCGCCGATTGTTTGATTCCGTTTTTAAACCACGCCAAAAAAGCTTGATTAGTTTTTAGGTTACCTACTATATCTTCGATACGATCCGGTCTTAGTCTGTGTGCTAGGGGTTTAAACTCAGTTGCGCTGTTATAAAAGATGTTTTCCTGACTAAGCACTCTAAAGATTATAACAAATACCTATAGAGCCCTTAACTAAAGCTTAATTTGTTTTTCTTAAATTGAGATGTAGTAAATTTCATGAGATATTTAGGCATAGATCAAGCTTCTAAACCACAGCAAAGGGCTGTAAAATCTGGGCCGCAATCTAGTCCTCAACTGCCTAACAGTGAAATTAAAAGTTTAGCTAGTAATTTAAAAACAGAGCTTTCTAATAAGCAAACAGAGCGAGGAATAATTGTCGCTCAGTTACTTCAAGCACAAAATTCCAAATCAGCAATTTCAGAGCAAGATCAGTGCCGAAATCTTCGTAAACAAGTAAAAGATTTACATCAGCATGGTTCGGTTGATCCAGATCAGTTTCAAACTTTGCAAGATGATTATAAAGACTTCGTAGCAAATAAGAATTTGGATGAAAAGCCGTACCTGAGACCTTTTGTGGCTTTTATGGATGATCAGATCCAGGAGCTGTGGGCAAAGTCAAAAGTAGAATTCACACCCAAGCAAATTTTTGCGATGTATGAAACAAAAGATCAAGCTGTTTCAGTGCTTGATGTAGCTGGCGCAAGCTTAAATCTCGAACAATTAACTCTTAGTGAGCTATCTAAAATGTCAAAAAGTTTAGAGAAGATGAGAGATGGTTTTGCTGGTCAAGCCACCAGGCTGTTTCCAGAGCTAAAACCAGTTTTAGCTAAAATAGATGATCAGGTCTCTCAAGCAATAGATCCTGAAAAAGCCAAATTTGATTTTTCTTTAGCTAAAAAACCAGCAGATATGGCAAAGCAAATAGTCGATATTACCACAGGCAAAGCCACTCCTATCGCTGATGCTAAATTAGAATTAAAAAAATCAATGGTTGGTTATTATGACAATGTTGCTAATTTGGGTGCTGATCTAAAAAAGCGTGTTGTCGGTGCTTCTGTCGCTAGTTAGTAATTTTATTTAAATAATATTGCCATTGTTTATAAGCTTGATCTAGATTGGTTTTGGGTTCAAATATTTTTTGTGGTTGTAAACTTAGTTCTACTAATCCAGTCATTTTGGCAGAGCCAAGAGCCGTCATTTCGGTTTCTGTGTAACGCTGGAGAGGTTTTTTGATGAGGTCTGCTTGAAATTGCAACAAAAAATCATTTTTACTAGCACCGCCATCTACATTTATATATTCAATAGAATTTAAATCCAAGATTTTAAAAACATCAGCCACTTGATAGGCAATAGCTTCCAAGCCAGCGCGCGCGATATGGTTTTTATTGGCGGATCTTGTCAGCCCAAAAATCGCTCCTTGAGCGGATTCTATCCAGTGAGGTGCTCCTAGTCCTGTGAGCGCTGGGATAAAATAAACTCCAGCATTATCACTAACACTCAGTGCCATAGCTTCAATCTCAGAAGAACTAGATATAATTCCTAGATTATCTCTTAGCCACTGCACTATAGAACCGCCCATGAAAATACTTGCTTCTAGTGCGAAATTAATTTTTCCGTTTTTACTATAAGCGACACTAGTAAGCAGTCCTGGACAGGGTTCTAGGCTTTTAAGCGGGACAAGTGCAAAAGTCCCAGTGCCGTATGTGATTTTGGGCTGGTTGTTATAAGCGTAAAGAGCAGATTGTTGATCACCAATTACAGCTAGTATCGGCAATTCTCTGTCGAGTAAATCATAAAAACAATTACTAAACCCAAAATCTGATTGAGAATCTTGTACTTGCGGCAATTTGATAGAACTCAGTCCCAGAGCGGATATGATCTCTTGTGACCAAGATCCTGTAGTAATGTCGTAAAGTAAAGTCCTACTAGCGTTAGTGCTGTCTGTTAGATGTTGTGTTCCATTTGTGAGCTTCCAAATCAGCCAGCTATCTATAGTCCCAAAATATAATTCTTGATTAGATAGTGCAGAATTGGCTTTAATAATATTTTCTTTCAGCCATTTTATTTTTGTGCCAGAAAAGTAAGAATCAATCAGTAAGCCAGTTTTAGAGCTAATAAGATTTTTTAGTACTGTATTTTTCTTCACTTCGGTGCAGATTTCACCAGTGCGTTTACACTGCCAGACTATAGCGTTATAAATTGGCTTGGACGTGATAGGATCCCAGATGATGGTGGTTTCTCTTTGGTTGGTTATTGAGATGCCTTTTATATCGGATTTGGAGATTTTTTTTGAGGCTAGAAGCTCTGTAATTAGCTCTCTAGCTGAGTTTAAGGAAGCTTGCCAAATTTCTTCTGGATCGTGTTCTACCCAGCCTGGCTTAGGATAGATTTGCTGGATTTCTTTTTGTTTGATTCCGAGTATCCGTCCTGCTTGGTCGATCACTAGTGCCCTTGTTGAGCTAGTGCCTTCATCAATTGTTAAAATCATTGATCAAAACCTCTTCTTGGTATTTATCTCGGTTCCTGCCTTGTAGATCAAACTCTTCTTTTATGTGATAGCTAATGGTTTTGATGATATCTCGATCAAATTTATTAGTGCTCAGTCCGATACTTATTCTTCTTAGCAAAATATCCTCTACTGTGTAAGCTTGTTCATAGCGAATTGCATAAACAATTTGCGCTTCGATATCCTCAAAATCTTTATTGATCTTAGATTTTAGCAGAGGATTTTCTAGAGTGAGATCCAGTACTTTAGAGGTATTAGTTCCATAGAGCATCAACAGATGCAAAATAGTATGCGCGTCGATATCGTATTTTTGACTATATTCTTTTGTGATTTCTTTTATATAGTCATAAAAATTTAAATAGCTTGGATACTGCGAGCCGACTGTGTTTCGGCTGTCAGTAAAGCATCTATTAGATGTAAATAAATCAACGACTTCTTTAGCAAGGCTTCTAAAAGTAGTTAACTTGCCGCCTACGACTGAATAATAATTATCGACAAGTTCTTTATTATGATTAATCACAAAATGTCTTCTGGTAACAGCACCTGCGTTTTTGCCTTTTTTGGTGGGCGGTAGGGGTCTTACACCGCAGTAAGTGTTTAAGATGTCCTCTTCTTTTAGATGTGCATCTGGAAAAAGCTCATTAGTTTCATTTAGCAAATAATTGATTTCTTTTTGACTAATACCGATAGAGTCTAGATCCTCACCGGGTTCTAAAAAAATATCAGTAGTCCCTATCAAATAAACTTCATCGTTCATACCAATTTTATAAGGCAAAATAAAAAATGGTCTTCCATCACTTTTGGCTTCGTTATAAATCCCAAACTCATAAGGAGCTCCGCGGAATTTTTTTACAACAATGTGACTGCCTTTTGTGCCGCCGATGCGCCTTTCAAGCTTAGCTAAAATTGGAAAGCTATTAGTTTCTTTTAGGCGATTATTTAGTTTATCTACCCAAGGGCCGGCCATATTGATTATATTTTTGGCAAAAACAGAATAAGGACGTTTGCTATTTAGTAGGTCTTTGAATTTCACTCCCTGAGCGTGATAGCTGCCGTGAACTTTTGAACAAATTATTTCTGATACTTCGCAGTGATTAAGACAAATCGCACCTTTGCTTTGGGCAGTTAGAATGTTTTCTAGTACAAGCCGCTCAGCAAAACTAACTTGAGCATCATAATAAAAAGCGGCTCCCAAAAAGTTTATTGATTCTATTCCAGCTTGAATAAGATTGTGTTGGTTTTCTTTTAGGACTTGGTGACTTGGCAGAGACTTACCTGCTGAAAGCCAGTCATAGAGTAGCATCCCTAGTCTTAGCTTCCACATCTTGATTTTATTGCCGGCATAAACCGGAATCATTAATCTAAGTGGACTTACTAAATGTGGATAATTTCTAAGTAAGGTTTCTCTTTCGTGTAAGCTTTCTTTTACCAAATCAAACTCAAGATGCTCGAGATATCTCAGCCCGCCATGAACTAATCTAGTCGAGTGCGCGGAACAGCCCGAACCAAAATCATTTTTTTCGAGCAACAAAACTTTTAGCCCACGTTCGGCCGCATCTCTTGCGACCCCGGCTCCGTTTATCCCGCCGCCAATAATAACCAGATCAAAACTCTCGTCAAAATTATATTTATCAAGCCGATTTTCAAGACGCATAAGAAAAAATTAGGTTAAAACCCTGGATGGGTATTAGAGTTATACCCAAAATAATCATTTTTAATTTATTTAAATATAATAAAAACTAAACTTTTGAAGAATCAAAGTGTTAAAATAATAATTACATGAGAGCGAATTTAATCCCTAACCTTTTATCTGAAACTTTTACCAAGGCTGAATCTACAATTAAAGCCGCTAATGATAATCCTAATGTATTGAGAGCCTCTCTTCAAGAAAGTATTAACCAACTAGTGGATAGTATAAATGCAAATATAGTCAATGCCACTGATTGTTCACAGGAGATATCTAACATTCATAATGATTTAAAACCTATTTTTCAAGTTTTAGATGAGATGATCTCGTTAGCTATTACTAGTGAATCCCTTACTAATACAAGGTCCCGCAAACAGAAACTTAAAGTTAATGCCGAACTTGATTCCATTAATAAAGCCTTAGTATTTTATAAGGATGATTTTATAACCCCTTTGGCTCAAGCTTTAAGAATCGTTTTTGATGATGTTGGGGATTTTATTAAACCATTAATTGACTCAATAACCCAAGACACTATGTCTAAATATAATCTGATAGGTAAACAAGATCTTAAGAAATACAAATCTAAAATAAATGATTTCTTTGAGCCATTTAGTTATCAGATTTCTAGTTCAGCTAATGGTCACTAGTTCAAGTTTCCAAAACCAACATTTTTATAGATTTTTTCTTGTATATGGGTTTCAAGAATATCCTAGAAATATCGACACTTGTTATTACCTTAAAAAAATAAAAACTAGTTCTTTAGCTTTAGGTAAGTATCTAGCTAATCAAGAGAATTTTTTATCTTGTGATGTTATTTTATTGGGTTTCTTTAATTACTTTAACGAGCTTATTGGTAAGAATAAGAATGTTTCAAATCCAGCTAAGACTCAAAATGCCTTAGATTTTTTTAAAACCCAGATTATTATTCCCATAAAAGAAGGTATTAATAATGACTCCGTTTTTGAAAAATTTCTTGATTATTTAAAAACAAAACTTGATAAACCAGATTTTTTAGAGGCATTAAAACCTAATCCAGATCCTGGTAAACCGGAATCTTCTCCAAGCTAACCTCAGTCTCTATAAATCCCCCACCTTGATAAATCTCTCCGCTAAAAATATCTTGCCATTTTTTGTTTTTGCCTGGTAGATAAAAGCTTCTTATAGACTGGGTTTGCAAGTTTTGGTAAATGGGCGCTACAAAATATTTATCCCCAAACATATATTCAAAACTTTGATTATAAGTCTCAGGCTCGTCCTGAAAATCATAAACCGTAGGCCGCATAATCGGTATACCTGATTCACTGGCTCTCTTGCTAGCATCCTTGATATAAGGGATGAGCTCTTGGCGGAGTTTTAGGAATTTTTGGATTAGCTGGAATATCTCCGGATGCGAATCTTTATACATATCGGGCTCGCTTGGAGTGGGTTTGTAGGAGTGGATGCAGAACCTTGGACTAAATACGCCTGTTTGGATCCAGCGTAAAAACAGCTCAGGATCTGGGTTTGGGCCGTAAAAACCACCGATATCTACGCCCATATGGATCAAGCCTGATAGCCCGCAAGAAGCAAGAATGGCATTATCGTATTTGAGAGATTCCCAGCTAGTGTAGTTATCACCGACCCAGCTTGCTGAATATTTTTGGATCCCAGAGTAACCAGATCGACTTAAAATCCAAGGAGCTCTTTCTGGGTGAGCCTCAAGACTGGCTTGGTAAGCGAGTTTGGACATGATGAGCGCCATTTCGGTTTCGTATCCTTGACAAGAGTGAGGCTCAAAAATTTCATATTCATTATTATCATTCCAAATCCCATAAATGCCATTTGCAAGTAAATGAGTTTTTATTTTTTCCTTCCACCAAGCTTGAGCAGCAGGATTTTTAAAATTCAGATAGCTTCCCGCCCCGCCCCAATAATCCACTATTAGCGGCTCATCGCTCGCTGTGCTTCGGAACCAATCCCAGATCGAGACACTATCCTCACCATCAGTTTTTTGGATAAATAATTTTTTTTGTTTAGCTTCTTGGTACCAAGGATGGCTTAGAAGTAAAACAGGTTTGAGATTGGCGCAGAGATTGACTCCCAGCGCTCGCGCGGAATTACTAAATTCAAGCGGGTTAGGAAATTTTTCTCGGTTCCATATAAATTGCTGTCTAAGCCCGTTTGAGTCTTGAATATATCCAGAAGATAAATGAAAAGCGGTCGCGGGTACTGCATTAGCTTGAAACCTTTTAAATAACTTAAGTAATTTTTCGCTTGCTGACTGGGTTTGGTCACTATCGTTTTCGGTATATGACATGCCCGATGATAAATATCCAAAACAAAAATCTGGCAGTTCTGGAGGTTTGCCAGTTAGATTCAGATACTCACTGGTGATAGATTTTATATCAGGCCCATAAAAAAAATAATAATTTAGTTCTCCAGCTTCAGCCCCGAAATAGTAATAGGGACTGGGTTTGCGCTCTTTACCAAAATCAAAAAACTTAGCATTAAAATTATCAAAAAATATTCCGTGAGCTTTTTTAGAGCTGGGCTCCAAGTGAATAAAAAAAGGAATGTCTTTATAAAGAGGATCAGTAAATTTACCATCGTAGCCTAGCGCGTCTAGCGGAGCATTGCGAAACCTTTTCCCCCAGCGGTTTATATCGCCCGTCTTGTCTCCTAGCCCGTAGATAATTGGCGGAGCTGTTAATTCTTGGTATTTTTGATAACAGCGAATTTCTGCTGACTGAGGTTTTTGGGTTTTGTATTCAAGCGCTCGTGACCAAAACCCCAGCCCTGGCTCATCTTGGCTGATAAGAGTTTCCTTATCATCTAGAACCCGCA
>JBILGG010000158.1:0-4075 GCA_044351165.1 Candidatus Caenarcanales bacterium
CTAAGGCGATCAGAAGAGCGCGCGCTGGATTAAAAAATCCAGAGCGTCCAATTGGATCTTTTATTTTCTGCGGTCCTACTGGTGTCGGTAAAACCGAGCTCGCTAAGGTGCTTGCAGATTACTTCTTCGGGAGCTCTGAGAATTTGATCAGAGTGGATATGTCTGAATATATGGAGAAGCACACGGTAAGTAAACTAATCGGTTCGCCTCCAGGATATGTAGGATACGGTGAAGGTGGTCAGCTCACAGAAGCCGTACGCCGTAAGCCTTATAGCGTAGTGCTTTTTGATGAAATTGAAAAAGCTCACCCAGATGTGTTTAATATCATGCTTCAAATGCTTGATGATGGTCACTTAACTGATAGTAAGGGTCGCGTGGTGAGTTTCAAAAACACCATTATCATTATGACTTCAAACGTCGGTGCTACTAAGATGACTCAAGATAGCTCTCTTGGCTTCTTTACAAGCGGCGGCGCGAAAGCTGAAGAAGATCAATACAAACGCATGAAAGATGCTGTCATGGATGAAATGAAGCGCGCGTTTAAGCCTGAGTTTTTAAATAGGCTTGATGATATTGTCATCTTTAGACACCTGAATAGAGAGGATATGCGCAAGATTGTCGATATCATGATAAAAGATCTTGACCTGAGATTAAAAGAGCATGGTATGACCATCCAGCTTACAAATGATGTAAAAGACAAGATCGCCGTCGAAGGCTACAAAAAGGCTTACGGAGCGCGTCCGATGAAACGTTCTATCCAAAGACTTATCGAGGATCCTATTTCTGATGAGCTTATTCAAGAAAGACTCGGAGCGGGCGATAAAGTAGAAGCTTCATTGGAGTTTGATGCTGAGTTTCCGCTTGAAAAAACATATCCAGCAGGAGAGACGGTAACTGAGGAAACAAAAGACTCAGACAAACGCCAATCCCTAATAAAAGCAAAAGTTTTATTCAAGAGCACTGGCAAACACACTCACGAAGAGCAAGAAGCACTAAAACGCTCGACTATCAAAAGCAAGAAAAAAGTTTTGACACTCGGAGCGGATAAAGGGTCTGGAGCTTCTAAAGAGCCAGCTGGCAACAAAACTGCTTAAAGACAAGAGTCTAATAACTAAGTTTTACTGAGCTATGTTCGTTTGGTTTGTTGGAGAATATTTTATTAAGCTTGTTTTGAAGGTCTTCTGCGTTTTTTAATTGGTCCTCACTTAGGTTTTGTGAGCACAGTAAACTTAGCTCACAGAGCGCAGTTAAGCGTGATGAATGCTTATAAGCGAGCTCAATATTAGCGATGAGATATTGGATTTGAGACATAAAATAATTAGATTTAATACCAAAGGGGTTTAGCTCTAGTGAGCTTTTGAAATAAGCAATAGTCTTAGATAAATCCTCTTGGTATTGTTTATCAAGAAGCTGTAGCTGAGAGTGAGGGAGTAAATTGAAGTAATACTCGCCAAGCATCTCATGAACAATATAATTATTAGGATTTAAGAATTGAGATTTTTCCAGAAGCGCAAGGTAATCAGACTTAAGAACAGCAAAATCCTCAGACCTCGTCTCCAACAGGGGTTTAAGTGATAGAGCTAGATCTAAATAGGTAGAAGATTTTAGATTATCCAAAATTAGAATTTTGCCAAGGAGCTTACGTAGATCATCAATCTGAGCACTAGGATCAGAGCTAGAATTTTTTAGAGTTTTACCGCTTAAGATTTTAAACTCTAGGACTTTATATTTTTGTAGGTGATAATCATTGAGGCGGTTTTCTTGATTTAGCATTTCATAAGATAAAGTCAGAAGATCTGTAGCCATATCAAAATTTGAATTTAAAAAGTGTAAATAAGCCAAGCAATAAAGCTGAAAATCGCTAAGGATGGACTTAGTATCCACCAAGCCCTCAAAAATCATAACTTTAAACTTATCGCCAATTTGCTCACGAGTAATATTTTCAGAATAATAATCCATCGATGAATAGAGCATCGAAAAAGATTTTTCTGGAAGAAGTTCAGCGAGATAAACATTATATAAAGTGAGGAAGCCCGCTGGTGTTTTTGTGATAATCTGCAGAGCTGTTGAGATACCTTCAGCGAATCTTCCATTAATACTTCGGTTGAATTCTTTTTCGTAATCTATGTTTTTTGTATCAATATTATAAGTGATCAAAGTCTCTCCCCAATTGAATCTGCTAGCATGGACTTGAGCTAACTCGAACAGAAAATCATTAGAGCCAGATTCAGCAAAAAACTCAATTAAATTATCGGGACTAGCGTACTCAGAGAGAGCTGAAATATTCTTGGAGATAGTAGAATAAAAATCTTGTAGTTTGCGAGAGACATGAAATTCTAACATCATATTATTATCGGTATTAAGTCGAGGTTTGGATTTTTTGTAGATAATTTGTTTTTGGGGTTTTGATTTTTGAAGATCTTCTTTTGTTAGAGATGGCTTATAAAGAGTGGTTTGTTTACCGATGTTTTTAACGAACTTCACAAAATTAGTTTTATCAGCCAGATCCCGCTCTATACCTTGGTTTAGGGAGTCCTCTAAATATTCTTTAACAGACTTAGGGTCTAGTAATAAATTAGCAAAAAAATCAGCTTCGTTCTCGACTCCGATTCTTTGAAGCTCAAGGGAGATTTTTTTATCTGTTAAAATTTCTCTAATTTTTTGCATTCGAATACTAAAAGGGGATTTAGAGCCCACCAAGATCAATTCAGCTGAGTTTGCAGTCTTAAAGATAAGGGTTTCCGGAAAAACTTTTTGGAAGGTGCGAATAGCAATATTTAGGTATGCTGGATCCATCGAATAGAGCTGAAGCCATTGAACAAAAACTCCATTTTCGCTCATGATTTTTTCAGACATGGACCAAAACTCATAAGTAAATAAAGAGCCCGAGATCCAAGGATCTGAAGGCTGAGAAATGATAATGTCATAAGGAGACGCTGTCGCAGTGAGCTTTTTAGCCTGGATATAATTGCGGGCGTCAATAACATATCTTTTGATTTTAGGATTAAGAGGATATTTATTAGTAAAATATCTATCTGCCGCCTCAAAAATTCTCGATTCTATTTCACAAACATCAATTTGTTTTAGGCTTTGGTTAGAACCTGCTAGCGATAAGGTTTTCAGGGTAACACCCGAACCCATCCCTATCAAGATCGCTTTTTGGCTATCAGGGTTTAAGAGCACAGGAATAGCTCCCAATAGCACTTGGGTAACCATATCAGCCTTACTTGGTAAATTAGGATCAATAGGCTTACCAGCTTCGACTTTACCATTACTCTTTAGAAAAATAGCATTAGCACTTTTGTTCTCAACGACTGTAACTATGGCATTTGCGCCTTCTTTATGGTAAAGGATTTTTTCTTTTTGCTCAGAATTTACTTTATCAAAAGCTTTTTTATCAATATTTTTTAAATAGTGCCCGTGATAAATTGAAACTCCGCTTAGCATGGTGTTGATTTGGAATTTAGGTAAGAACCAAAGCGACAGTGTAATCACCACTGCGATCGCGCTTATAGACTTGATCCAATCAGGATCTTCTTCAAGCAAAAACGGAATTAAAAAGAACAAAAAGCATAAAACAATAAAAAACTTGCTGGTTAATAAAGTACCGCTACCAAAATTACTCAAAAAAGGAATAAGAATAAACCCTGTAAAAAACGAACCTGTTATAGCTCCAAAAGTATTAAAGTAAGAGGCTTTAGCCACTCGCGTGCCTACAGGCTCCATCAAAGTCTCTTCAAGAAGGTTAGAATTACTTGCCATCAAAAATAATACAAAAGCAAAAATCACACCCTCGACAAAGGTAACTGGAAACACCACAAACAGAGAAACCAAAAATTTAACGGCGACCTCGACCATCCAAAGTCCGCTTGAGGAGCTGATTTCAAGTAGAGAACTGATTTTTTGGTTAAGAAATAAAAATATCCAGGGCATACTATTAAACAATGAAAAAGAGATAGCCAATAATCCTGCAAAAAGGAACAATAGAACTTTTAGAAGGTTTAGGTAATCAAAATTTATTTTATGTAGCACTTTTAAAATAGGGTTCAGAGCATAAGCTCCCATACTAATACCT
>JBILGG010000107.1:0-5058 GCA_044351165.1 Candidatus Caenarcanales bacterium
CTATCCTCTACGAAAATTTTAAATTACCAAACTTGGCAAAGTATCTCCCCGCCTACTTTTTCAGCTCTAGCTTTTCTGTCTGTTTTAAGACCTTGGCTAGTACTTATAACACTGATACCTAGACCGCTATAAACTTTTGGTGCGTATTGAGCTCTAGTATATTTGCGAAGACCTGGCTTAGAAACCTTACGCAGACCAGAAATCGCTGGCACTCCACCAACATACTTAAGATCAATAATGATAGATTTTCTTGGAGCATCATCTTCGTTAATGACTTGAACGTGATTAACATAGCCCTCTTCTTGAAGCAAGTTAGCAAGACTGTGCTTGAGCTTACTATATGGAATAGAAACTTGCTCTTTATTGACCAAGATCGCATTTCTTACTCTGGTGAGTAGATCTGAAACTGGATCGTTAGAGACTTTATTTGTTTTTCTTTTTTCGCTTGTCGTTGTCATTGTTACTTCCTTAAAATTACCAACTAGATTTTGTTAAACCAGGCACTTGACCAAAGTGAGCCATCAATCTAAGAGAGTTTCTGCAAACTCCTAGATCACGGTGATATCCACGCGGTCTGCCAGTGAGCCAGCATCTATTTCTGTCTCTTACTCTTGCTGAGTTTCCTGGGAGCGCTTCTAATTTTCTTTGGACTAGCATTCTTTCTTCAAAGTCAAGCTCAGGATTAGCTAATTGTTTTTTTAGTTCAATGCGCTTAGCTGAGTACTTAGCTTGTAATCTTCTTTTTCTTGCTGTTTTTTCTATTGATGATTTTTTTGCCATATTCTTACCTTTAAATTATTTTTGAGCTTGTTGACCAGGTTGACGACGGAACGGGAAACCCAGGATTTGGAGCAATGCTCTTGCACCTTCATCAGTACCAGAAGTCGTACAAATAGTGATATCCATACCTCTAACTGCGTCCACTTTATCGTATCTGATTTCAGGGAAAATCAACTGTTCTTTTACACCAAAAGTGTAGTTACCTCTGCCAT
This sequence comes from Candidatus Caenarcanales bacterium, assembly GCA_044351165.1. Lineage (GTDB taxonomy): Bacteria > Cyanobacteriota > Vampirovibrionia > LMEP-6097 > LMEP-6097 > JBEAYS01. The sequence goes on from JBILGG010000107.1 coordinate 993, forward strand.
CAAAACCTTTTGGAGAGAGCCCTTGAAAGTCTCTAACTCTAGGAAGAGCCACGTTTACTAACTTCGAAAAGAAGTTATACATTCTTTCTTTTCTAAGAGTAACTTTTAGACCGACAGGAGCGTTTTCACGAAGCTTAAAGTTCGCGATAGACTTCTTGGATCTAGTGATGATGGGCTTTTGACCCGCGATATTAGTAAGATCTTGAACAGCGTTTTCAAGAGTCTTAGCGTTATTCGCGCTATCACCTAAACCAAAATTGATAACAATCTTGTCGAGCTTAGGAATTTGCATCTCGTTAGAGCAATTCAAGCTTTCTTTTAGTTTAGCTTTTAGCTCTTTGTCGTATTTTTCTTTCATTGATGTCGCCATAAATCTTTCTCCAAAAATATTTAGTCTACTTGCTCTTGACTAGTTTTATAAACTCTAACTTTTCTACCACTGTCGATAACTCTGTGACCTACTCTAGAAGCCTTTTTAGAGCTTGAATCCCAAAGCATAACTTTACTTGCAAAAATAGGAGCTTCGATTTCTACGATCTCGCCTTCTTGAGCTGGACCGCTAGCGCGTCTGTGTTTTTTGATGATATTAACACCCTCGACTATGATCTTACCTTCTGCTGGATTCACTTCTAGTACTTTTGCGATTTTGCCCTTGTCATCACCGCTGATTACTACTACTTCGTCACCCTTGTTAACATGAAGCTTAGCTTGAAGATTAGTGCGACCTCTTTTTACCAAAGCTAGAGAAGCAAGTTTGCGACCGCCTTTTTTGACGATGGCTTGCTTAGCGGCTTTTGTATATCTGATTACTTTTTTGTTTTTTGTGCTTGACATTGTATTTCCACCTATAAAATTAAACTACCTCTTGAGCCAAAGAGACGATTTTCATATAACCCTTGTCTCTCAATTCACGCGCGATAGGACCAAATACACGTGAGCCTTTTGGGTTACCGTCTTTATCGACAATGACGCAAGCATTCTGATCGAAGCTAATCCAGCTACCATCTTTACGTTTACGGCGTTTGCGAGTTCTTACTACAACCGCTTTTACAACTTCTGATTTTTTGACAGGCATATTAGGAGTCGCATCTTTAACTGCTCCTACTACGATGTCACCAAGACCAGCTTTATTAGAGTTAGCTTTTAAAACTCTTATTACTCTGATTCTCTTAGCGCCTGTGTTATCTGCTACTATTAATTCGCTTTCTTGTCCTAACATTTTTTATACCTCTCAGCTTTATACTGCTTTCTCCACTATACTTTTTAGAACCCAAGTTTTGTTTTTTGAAAACGGTCTAGATTCCTCGATAAGAACCAAATCACCTTCATTAGCTTCATTAGCTTCATCATGAGCCATGAATTTTTTAGTGAAGTTAATAACTTTTTGATATAGAGGGTGAGTTTTTTTACGCTCAACCATAACGGTAATAGTCTTATCCGCTTTGTTGCTCACTACTTTACCTCTTAGAACTCTTTTTGGCATTAGTTTCTAGCCTCCTTGTTAGACTTTTGTGTGAGAATGGTTTGGATTCTCGCGATAGATCTTTTTAGTTGTTTTAGGGTAGATGTATTTTCAAGCTTACGAGAATGAAAAGCCATCTTAGCTGTGAACAACTCCTTGCGTAAATCAGCTAACTGCTCATTTAAGTCTTTTTCTGATTTTTCAATTAGGTCTTTTGTTTTTAGTATCATAATTAAACCTTTTAAGCTTCGATTCCTTCTTTAACGATAATTCTGGTCTTTAGAGGGAATTTTGCTGCTGCAAGCTCAAGAGCTCTTTTGGCGACAGTCATATCCACACCAGATATCTCAAACACCAAGCGACCTGGTCTTACGACTGCCACCCAGTACTCTGGATTACCCTTACCAGCGCCCATTCGAGTCTCTGCTGGTTTTTGAGTAACTGGTTTATCAGGGAAAATTCTGATCCAAATACGACCACCACGTTTAATGTGACGAGTCATCGCTCTACGAGCGGCTTCTATTTGTCTAGAATTGATCCAGCCTGGTTCCATGAATTGGAGAGCAATTTCTCCGAAATGCAAATCAGCTCCTCTGGTTTCTTTACCTTTAGTGCGACCGCGCATTTGTTTTCTAAATTTTGTTCTTTTAGGTAATAGCATAGTTCTACTAAGCAGCTAAAGCTGCTACCTCCTCTGATTGTTGTCCAGCAGCCGCTTTGATGTTCGGCTTAGACTTTTCACCGGGTTGAAGTACGCCCTTGTTGAGCCAAACTTTTACACCGATAATTCCGTAAGTAGTCTCAGCTTCTGCAAAACCATAATGAATATCAGCTCTCCAAGTATGGCAAGGAACGCTTCCTTCTTGAGCTTTTTCGCTACGAGCAATCTCAATCCCTGAGAGTCTTCCAGAAGTTAGGATCTTAATGCCGCGAGCACCTGCTCTCATCGCTCTCTGGATAGATTGTTTCATTGCTCTTCTAAAAGCAATTCTTCTTTCTAATTGTTGAGCGATAGATTCAGCGATCAATTGAGCATCGATATCAACTTTACTAACTTCAAAAACATTTACTACTAAATTAAGCTCAGGACTAGCAACTAAAGCCGCTAATTCTTTTTTGAGCATTTCTAAACCTTCGCCAGCTTTTCCAAAAATTAATCCTGGTCTTGCTGTTACGATACCTACTTGTAATTGACCAGGTTTGCGCTGAATAAGAACCTTGGAAAGTCCTGCGTTCTTAAGCTTTTTCTTGAGGTAAGTTCTGATCATGGTGTCTTCCTGAAGAATAGATGCAAATTCACCTGATCTAAACTCAGCAAAAGTAGTAGAGTCAGAATCTTCAGTAATACCAAGTCTGTTTGCGCGTGGTGGTACTTTTTGTCCCATTAGTTATTTTCTCCTTGAGATTGATTTTTACGATTTTTTCTGTTGCGAGATGAATTATCCCAAACGAACTTAGCGTATTGGTCAGGTTTCATTTCGCTAAGAACAACACTTGCTTTTGCTGTTCTTTTTAGAATTGAATAAGCGCGCCCTTTTGAAGCTGCTCTAAATCTTTTGTAAGTGACACCGTCATCTACAAGTAATTCAGAAATTCTAAGTTCTTCTGGATCTTCTATTTGCAAATTTTCACGAGCATTAGCCATCGCGCTAACGATAAGCTTGCGGAGCATATGAGCCGCTTCGTAAGGCATAAACTTAAGCTGTTCTGCAGCCTCGCCAGCTGACATCTTACGGATCAAATTAGCTGTACGACGCACTTTACGCGGGGTCTGTCTAGTGAATCCGACTTTTGCTTTTGCTAGTTTTGGTTTTGTTTCAGTAGTCATGATAATCCTCTTTTGCTATTAGGTTTTTTTGGAACCTGCATGTCCTTTAAATGTTCTTGTAAGAGAAAACTCTCCAAGTTTATGTCCGACCATAGACTCAGTGCAGTACACTGGGATAAATTTACGTCCGTTATAAACAGCGATAGTAAGCCCGACCATCTCTGGAATTATCATAGATGCGCGCTTGTAAGTCTTGATTACTTTTTTCTCACCTTTTTCACGCAAAGCTTTTACTTTTCTCCAGAGAGATTCGTGAATATAAGGTCCTTTTTTACTTGATCTTGCCATATTAAATCCTTAAATTAAACTGATGCTACCTTCTTACCTTTTCTATTAGTGATGATGTGCTTAGCTGATGCTTTCTTAGGCTTACGAGTTTTTCTGCCTAATCTTTTACCAGTGTAAGACTTAGGAATACCACCGATAGGACATTTACCTTCACCACCACCGTGCGGGTGATCGACAGGGTTCATGACCGATCCACGAACTGTAGGCTTGATACCGAGATTTCTTCTGCGGCCAGCTTTACCCCACACAACGTTTTTCCAGTCAGCGTTTCCGAGCTCGCCAATAGTCGCCATACAATCCACGCTAACTCTACGCATCTCACCAGATGGCAGTCTTAGAGCGGCTTGGTTGTTTTCTTTAGCAAGAAGCTGAGCTGAATTACCAGCTGATCTCACTATCTGACCGCCTTTGCCGGGAGTCATTTCGATATTGTGGATCATAGAACCAAGAGGAACATCTCTTAAAGGAAGAGCGTTACCTGGCTTGAT
>JBILGG010000184.1:0-3549 GCA_044351165.1 Candidatus Caenarcanales bacterium
TCAACAACTGCGCCAATTACTAAATCTTTTGGACAAAGAATATATCTTTTTTCGCCATCGTCATAAACTAACAACGCTAAATGCACGTTACGGTTAGGATCGTACTCGATAGAAACTACCTTAGCCTTGATGCCGAGCTTGTTTCTTTTGAAATCTATTTGACGATATTTTTTTCTGTTGCCGCCGCCTTTATGACGAGTGGTAATTTTACCTTGGTTATTTCGGCCAGTAGATTTTTGAAGCTTGGAGAGCAACTTTTTCTCTGGTTTGGAACTGGTAATATCACTGCGATCCAAAAGAATTGTTCCGCGCGAGCCAGGTGTTCTAGGTTTAAATTTTTTGAGGGCCATAGTTTTTTCTCATTGTTAGATAAAATAGGGTTTTTTAGTAGCCCTAGATTACGTAGATGGTAAATAATAGCAAGACTGGTAATGAGAGGGGCTTGGTATTTACTGAAAAAAAGCTTAAATTCTTCCTTGTCCTTGTCCTTGCAGACATTGTCTACGAATCACTCAAAAATCAAAATAATATCTTGCGGGTCAAAAATTCAGCCTTACTATACATATTAATATCAAAAAAACCCCACCCCAACACTTATATAGGTACAGTCCTTAACCAATCGACCTAAAAATGAGCAAAAGCAACGATTATCTTAATAAGTTTTACGGGAAACATACCGTGGCCCTCGAGTTTTTAGCTGAAGCTGGAATAAAAGTCGCTAATAATGTTATAAATTCTCCAAAATTGGGTACAAATCTAGCAGGGGTTGGATCGAACCCTGGTTTTTTGCGCTTAAATACTCAAACCTCTTTTAATAGGTATCCTAAAGTCTTACTAAACCTTGCTAAAGGAATGGTCTGCTAGACTGATTTTCAGAGGCAGAAAATTTGATTTATATCCTACACGGCAAAGATGTTTTTAGAAGACAGCTAAAACTTGCCCAAATCAAAGCTAAATATCTAAGTCCCGGGCTTGAAGCTTTTTGCTACAGCGAGTTCCAGAACCCCGCTCTGGTGGATTTTTGCTCGGCTGTTAAAACACCGGGCTTCGGGATGGGCACAAAACTAATTCTTATAAAAGATTTTCAATACCTAGAATCAAAAGCCGAAGATGAATCTCATATCGAAATAATTTTAAATACCCTTCAGGATATCCCCGCTGGCACGGTCCTAGTCTTCTATTCAGAGAAAATCAACGGCACAATCAAGCTAGTAAAAAACTTAAAAACAAAAATCAAAGATTTAAGCTTAGAGGAGTTTGCGCTCTTTAATGCTTGGAAAGCACAAGAGGCTGGAAACTGGCTCGCTGACTACCATCGCGAGCAAGTCAAGCTAGGGACTCTGGGCGGACCTGCCATCGATAGAGAAGTCGCTGAGCTAATCGCTGAGCAAGTTGGGCTAGAAGATAGCGGCAAACTATACTCAGAGCTAATTCGCTTAATAGCTCTTGGCAAGCCGATCACAAGAGAACTCGTACTAGAAGAGTGTCGAGGCAGGCACGATGTTTTTGCTCTCGCGCGGAAGCTAAGCGAGCAAGACCGCTCTGGGGCTTGTTTTGAGCTGAAGCGCATTATCGAAAACAAAGAACTGCACTTAGGAACACTAGCTATCTTAGATACGACTATCTCTCGTTACCTTAAGCTAAAACTGGCTATGGATAAGCGTTTGAGCGAAGCGGAGCAATCACGGGTTACGGGAATTTCTCCAAAAGCCCTATATTACCAAAAGCAAGATATCAAAAAAATGCAAAGCTCTCACTTGCAAAAAATCCTTAGTGAGCTGACTAATTTAGAGCGAGCGGTGAAGACTGGCAAGCAAGATCTGGAGCGGGGTCTAAGGATTTTGGTTCAAAACTAAAAATCGCTAATTATCAAAAACATGAGCCGCGATTGGGTTTTTGAATTTGGTGATGTTGTTTTGGAAAAGAAGCTCGACATTGCCAGTAGGACCTGATCTTTGCTTAGCGATTATCACATCAGCGATACCAGCTTTTTCGCTCTGGTCGTTATAGTAATCATCACGGTAAATAAACATAACGATATCAGCGTCCTGCTCGATAGATCCTGATTCACGCAGGTCAGAGAGCATGGGGCGTTTATCTTGGCGCGCTTCAACCGCTCTTGATAACTGGGATAGAGCCAGAACCGGCACATTGAGTTCTCTTGCCATCAGCTTAAGACCTCTGGTGATTTCAGAGATTTGATTAATTCTCGAATCATTACCCTTGCCTTCAAGTAGCTGAAGATAGTCGATGACCACCATGCCAAGCTCGCCCTGGAATTGGGTTTGGAGCCTTCGGCACTTACCTCTAATCTCCATTACCGAAACGCCCGCCGAATCATCGATATAAATAGGAGCTTCTCCAAGCTCGCCCATTGCAATACCCAGCTTAGACCAATCGTCAGCGTGGAGCTGTCCTGAGCGCACGCGCGAGCTATCGACTTCAGCGCGGCTACACAAAAGCCTCTGGACAAGCTGTTCTTTTGACATCTCAAGACTAAAAACCGCTACTGGCTTGCGATTGATCAGGGCTACATTCTCAGCGATATTTAAGGCTAAAGAAGTTTTTCCCATCGCAGGTCTTGCCGCCAAAATTATCAAATCACTTTTTTGCAGACCAGAAGTGATTACGTTAAGATCATAAAACCCTGTGTCCATGCCCGATAGCTTGCCTTTGTTAGCTTCGCGCTCTTCTAAAATCTCCCAGCTACGCTGAACCAGATCACCAATGTGCATGAGACTTTCGCGGGATTTAGATTGAGCAAGATTGAATATTAGTTGTTCGGCTTTATCGACAAGATTATCCAAATCCTCTTCAGAGTGGTAACCCAGCTCTACGATTTCGTTTCCAGCCAAAATCATATTGCGCAAAATAGACTTGGTCTTAATTATTTTTGCGTAGTAAGGTGCGTTTGCCGCGATGGGAGCGTGTTCGCTCAGACTAGCAAGGTAAGATCTTCCTCCGATATCAGCTAGAACGCCCTTGTCATTTAGGTATTGGGAGGCTGTAAGTAAATCGATATTTTCGTTTTTTTCAGAAAGACTAATAAAAGTCTCAAAAATCAATTGGTGATTTTTTTTGTAGAATTGCTCAGGCTTGTCGATAAATTCAATAACTTTATGGAGCGCTTCAGCATCAACCAAGATCGCCCCCAAGACCGCCTGCTCGGCTTCGATACTGGAAGGAAGCAGAGCCTCTTCAATTTTGCGATTGCTTGTGTTAGTTACCATTGCTAAGATTATAGCTTTTTAGGCGAAGATTTCCCCAAAATGAATTAGGAAGCCAGGTTCTAGAAAAACTTAATTTTTTCACATATTTAAATAGCCTAAAATCTTGTGTAATGCTATATTAAAATTTGCCGATTTAATCTAATAAGGAAAATTTCTTGATCGATAAAACTCTATTTAAAAAACTTGAAGAAACTGAGAGCACCTATGAATCTCTACAAGAAAAACTTGCTGACCCAGCGATACTCTCCAATCAAGCTGAATACCAAAAAACTACCCGCAATCTAAAAAAACTTGAAAAGACTGTCGAACAGTTCAAGCT
>JBILGG010000218.1:0-2969 GCA_044351165.1 Candidatus Caenarcanales bacterium
AAAACCGATACTCATTACCCAGCTTACCTAGCTCTTCTAACTGCCACTTGGTCCTATCAGCCTTCCAGCTACCAGTGGTGCAGACCGGCGTAATAATATTGTGTCCCAAATCAATAGCGTCTTTTACGGTTTGAGCAAAAGGCACACTAGAATCATCTTTATAATTCACAAAAACCGGGTCATAACCTTCTACCTTGGTGATCTGAAGTTCGACATTAAAACTCTTGGCAGATTTATAAAGCTCATTAATGCTGGCGTAGGTCATGGCTCCAGCGGCATTAGTACTAGCTGACACGGCACAGCCCGCGCAACCGATAGGACAAGAATTCATCTGCCTCTCGTGGAAAATATGTCCAGCGTAAAAGTCTTTTTTGTTTTCTTGGATTTTTTGGACTAAAGACATAAAATTTACAATATGATGCTTATATTTAGTGTATAATACTTTTCTTGATTCTGCTGAATCTTAAGAAAATTGTTATGACAGTAATAAATATAGAAAAAAACATAGAAATTCTCAAAAAAGCCCTAAGGGATATCCCTGATTTTCCTAAGCCCGGCATAATGTTTAAGGATATAACCACACTTTTATCTAACCCTGAAGCGTTTAGGCTTACTGTGGATTTAATCACCCAAAAGTACAAATCAGAAAAAATCGATTTTGTGGTCGTGCCTGAATCGCGCGGATTTATTTTTGGGGCTCCGGTGGCGATCGCTCTCGGTGCGGGACTAACACTGGTGCGCAAGCCCGGAAAATTACCAGCTAAGACTATTAGCAAAAGTTACGAGCTAGAGTACGGCTCTGATACGCTCTGCGTGCACGCTGATGCCTTCGGCGACAATAAAAACCCAAATGTAATTATCGTAGATGATTTACTTGCTACCGGCGGAAGCTGTCTTACAAGCGCTCAGCTGGTAAGAGAACTAGGCGCAAACATTGTCGGCGCGGCGTTTTTAATTGAGCTGGGCTTTTTACCGGGTCGCAAAAAGCTTGAATCTGCTGGCATTGATGTTTATTCGTTGATTAATTATCAGGATTAGGTGACTGTTTGCATTAATTCATTAAAGTTTTCATCCGGAATTAGTTGGATACAGCTTCCCACGAAATTTATTAATTGCTTAAGATGATCAGTATCTGCCGGACAGCCTTCCCTGACTGTATCGTATGCTGGTTTTTTAGTGTGATAGGGGCATTTTTGGCTGGGGGGTTCTTGCGAATCTTTTTGCTTACTAATCTTCTCTGGATTAAAAATAATGCCTCCATCTTTTAATGAAAAATTTTCGAGGTCATAATGTGATGAATTGGATTTTTGATATAAGTGCTGGTCCAATTGTATGAACTCATTAACATGTAGCGCCTTCATCATATAAGAAATTGTTTTAAAGGTCTGATTGTGTTTTAGGCAATTAATTAAATTATCCTTACTAATAGTCTCATTAGTAAAAACTTCTTTAAGCTTTTTGGGGATCAAATTTAGAAAGTTACCAATTTTATCAAAAGCTGTATTAAGACCAGTGTTTATTTGGATAGATTCCAATATATCTATTAATTCCTCTATGAGGTCAGAATTACTTTTTGGGTTAATAAGAGATTTTATTTTATTGACACCTAAACCTGAATCTGGAGTTTTAATTTTCTTTAGATGATCAATTAATCCTAAACAAAAATCACTCCAATTATCGCTAGAATTTATAATCGACATTATTTTTTCTTGTGTGATTTGAAATTTTTCTTTAAAGGAATCAAATCTATTTTTTATAATTTGTTTTAAATTTTTATAATGATCATCTCGCTTAATTCCAAAATAATTGCAAATAGATGCAATAAAATTATTGTCGGCTTTTAAAAAAAAAACAGCCTTATTATTTTTATCTTCCAAAAAATCCACAACAGCCTCAGGCTCCGCCCTAAAAGCCTCAGCAATACTTGTATAAGTTCCAGGAGGTTTTTGTCCAATTTGCACGAGGATTAATTGTATCACATGCTAAAGATAAATACATAGAAAAATCAGCAAATAAGCGAAAACACCTAAGTGATTAAAGCCCAAATCTCTTGCGTTTTTTATCGCGTTTGCGGAAGACTATCGCAAGTACCTCAGCGACTGCGATATAAAGCTCAGGTGTAATTTCATAGCCTACTTTACACTGCTTATAAAGCGCGCGAGCAAGTGGAATATTAACGACAACTTCCACGTTTGATTCCTTAGCAAACTCTCTGATTCTCAAAGCCAGTAAGCGAGCGCCTTTGGCGACTACTAGCGGCGCCGTGGTGCCGAACTGACGATCGTATTTAATAGCAACAGCAATATGAAAAGGGTTAGTAACTATCACATCAGCGTCCTTGATTACTTCTTTTAAACCCCGTTTGCGAGCGGTTTCGCGCTGAATAGATTTGATTTTGCTTTTGATAGTCGGGTTACCTTCTTGCTCTTTGTGTTCTTCTTTTACTTCGTGCTTACTCATTTTTTGGTCTTCCAAAAATTGCCATTTTTGGTAACTGTAGTCAATAATACTGATTGCAAGCAAAGTAAACGAAGTCTTCATAGCAAGCTCCCAGATTATATCTGCTGATTTTTTGATGATAAAATTTAGATCTCCTAAATGCATCAAGACCATTGAATTATTAGGATTCATCACTACCGAGCTGGCAACAGCCGCGATAATCACCATTTTGATAAGAGATAGAGTTGTGCTAATAACACCGCGCAGAGAAAATAATCTTTGGAAACCCTTTATGGGATTGACTTTGTCGAAGTTAGGCTCTAAAGGTGTAGTCGAAAAATGCAAGCCCACCTGCGCCGCTGAAATAACAAAAGCGATTAACCAAGCAACAGCCGAAATCGGAATCACAGTAATAGCAAGCTCCTTAAACAAAAATGTGGTTACCCGCTGAAAAGTTAATTCATTAAAATTATTAAGATCATAATCAAAAAATATTTGTCTAAAAACCAGATTTATCTCAGAGCAAATCT
>JBILGG010000096.1:0-5515 GCA_044351165.1 Candidatus Caenarcanales bacterium
GACGGTGGCAGATAAATCTTGAGATTTAGCGACCTGACCTTGTTCTCTACTGCGCCTCAGTTTATACGACGAGGCGCGTTCGGTCTTGGATTGTTTATCGGTATCCGGTGGCACTTTTTATATTATTCCTAATAAGTTTGAACTATAAATCCATCAAATGACCTAGACCAAAAAATCCTGTAATAGCAAGGTTTTCAAACCCTATAGTGGCACTATAGGGTTTGGGCGATTATTGAAACAACTTCTCCAAAAGCTCAAATATTTCATTATTAAAGTAATCTTCGATATTAATTATAAAACTTGGAACTATTATAAGCATTAGAAGCATACCTAAAATTAGTTTATTGGACATAATCAAAAAGTACATATTGGCTTGCGGCAAAATTTTTGAAAAAATCGCAACAAAAATATCAACGATAAACATCAAAGCCATCATCGGCAAAAGATACTTTAGTCCGATTAAAAATACCTGAGAAAAAACAGTAATAAAATTCTGGGCGATGCCAGCAAGATTCACTGAAAAACTTGCAAGCGGAATAATTTCAAAACTTTTTTTTATTATCAAACCCAGATTATAAAGTCCATTAAAACTTAAAAAGAAAAAATAACCCATATTGGTATAGAGCGCGGCAATTGGGTTTGCCGCAGATTCCGTAGCCGGATTAAAAATATTAGCCGAGCTCTGTCCCATTTGAATACCCAAGAGCTGACCGTAAGTAGCAATCGCTTCAAAAATTAAATTCACCAACAAACCAAACAAATATCCAATCACCAGCTCATGCAGTATATAAGCGGCCATATGATAGGTATCTAGCAAGATGATCTGATTAGCATTAGAAAAAATACTCTCGTAAAAACAAAAGCCGACAAGAGCTGATAAACCGATTTTTATAATGCCCGGAATTGCAGGGCTCGACACAATGGGCCCGCTAATAAAAAATCCCTGAATACGAAACATCGCAAGTAAAATACTTGCAATAGTTTGAGCTGTTAGAAAATCGATATCGAATTTCACTATTAATAAGACGAAAAAGCCTGCAAAGTGGTCCCGAAGGACAAGCCGTTCTAGATAACTCTCGCGTTCCTTGGGTGCTAATCGTAACAAGTGCTAACCAGATATCCTATAATAATAAATCCAAAATCTTATGAAGAAATTTTTGATTATTTTTTGTTTGCCACTATTATCTATGAACGTGGCTAAGGCTGCAGTAAAAATAAAAAATCAAGGGCCGATAAATGTCCTGGAAAAATCCAAATTGATTTTATCTGGGTCAAATTTAACTTCGTTAAAAAATCAATTTAAAACTAAGCTCATAACTGCTGATGGTCAGCAAATCAATCTTATAACTACTATAAATAAGTCTAATAATAAGGCTCTTATTTATTTACCACCCATTCAAAGCGGCGCTCCAAGCCTAATTAAAGCTAAGCTTGAAATCTCTGGTGGTAACGTTTCTGAAACTAGTCCCCAAAATTTAGTTATTTTGTTATCTAAGCGTCCTGACAATGTTCCTGGACAAGATCCTCCTGGTAATATTTCAGATATTCCAGAAATCCCTGCTACCGTCTCTAGTGGAATAGATTTGGGCGATGGTAGCGGAGGAGGAACCGGTATTGAAGGACCTCCTGGACCTCCTGGAGAAAAAGGAGCCAAGGGCGATACAGGATTTCAGGGTCCGCAAGGACCTGCTGGTGCTCAGGGACCTGCTGGCGCTCAAGGACCTGCTGGAGCGCAAGGACCTGCTGGCGCTCAGGGACCTGCTGGAGCTCAAGGACCTGCTGGAGCGCAAGGACCTGCTGGAGCGCAAGGACCTGCTGGAGCTCAGGGACCTGCTGGAGCTCAAGGACCTGCTGGCGCTCAGGGACCGAAAGGAGATACTGGCGCTCAAGGACCTCAAGGAGATATTGGTCCTCAAGGAGCAATGGGTTTGCAGGGACCGAAGGGAGATACTGGCGCTCAAGGACCTGCTGGAATTGGCTTAGAGCCTAGAATTGGAGCTAATTTTGATGTCGATGGTCACACGAGTTTTGATGCGTCTAATATAAATTTTGTAAAGTTTATTGATTCTGATATGGATGTTGATACAATCTCAACAATAGTAAATGGTACAGCTGGTCAAATTTTGATTATTAAATTTACTGCAGACGTAAATATCCTAGATACCGAAACTGGTGCACTTAATACTATTGATCTGGAACATTCTGGTGGACCATCTGCCAGTTTTTACAATAGAGATACTCTGATTTTGATATTTGACGGAACTTCCTGGTCACAATTAGGGCAATCTATCAACAGTAAGTAAATACCCCCAAATCGTATTTTTCTTAGACGAAATCCTGCTCCAAACTTTATTTTTTGGGCATCCTTAATCACATATTAATTAAAATGATTGTTAATAGGTCAGATGGGACAGGGAATGCAAAAACGACACGTCAAATTTTTAATTTTATTAGTTTGCTTTTTTAGCTTGGGCTCTTTTAATTTTCTTTTTGCAAGCCCCAAGGATTATAAATTTGAACAATGGTGTAATAGTATTGAAAACGATGAATTAATCATCAAATTTAAAACCGATGGCGAAAGTCTTCAAAGCGAAGCTGATTATAATCTCGCCCCTAATTATGTTCGACAAAAAACAAAAAACCAAAAATTAAAAGATCTTGGTAACTTAAAAAAACATCTGGGTGACGTCGAACTAGAAGATATGTTTGATCTTGATGATGAAACTGATTCGTTTATTACAACAGATTCAAAAGCTCTAATGCGCAAAAATAAATTACGCAAATCGCGAGCTAAGTACAATTTAGATAGAATTTACTCAATTAAGCCTAAATCAAAAAATTATTTCCAAAACTTTATACCTAAAGAACAAAGAAAAATTTTTGCATGCCAGGAAGTTTACAAAAATATCAAAAAGCTAGAACAAGACCCGCGTGTGGATTATGTTTTACCAAACAGAAAACTAAAAATTCAAGCCGAAATAACTGATGATTATTTTATCAATAGTGCTCCAGGATGGCCTTTTAGCTACGAGACTCAATGGGGACTAAAAGCTATCAACGCTGAAAAAGCATGGTCAAAGACTCTTGGAGAAAAAGCTTTAGTCGCTGTTATTGATAGTGGAGTTAATTATAATCACCCAGATTTATGGAATAATATTTGGGTCAATCCTAAATTAGTCAAAGATACTAATCGAGATGGAAAAAAGAATCTTGATGATCTTGACATTAATAACAATAAAAAAATTGACGCAAACGAATTTAAAGCTAACGCCTTTGGCTTTAATACCTCGACTAAAAGTGCTATTGATCCTATGGATTATGTTGGTCATGGGACTCACGTGGCAGGAATAATTGGTGCAGATGCTGATGGACAAGGAATGGTAGGAGTGGCACCAAAAGCTAGAATTATGATTATTAGGGTTAATTCTAATACTGGAGCTATAACCGAAAAAGCAGTTGCGCGTGCAATTTTATTAGCAGCAAAACAAGGCGCAGATGTAGCTAATCTTTCGATGGGAACCAGTTATCATTTACCCCTGGTCTATGATGCTATTCAAGCCGTAAAAGATCAAATGCTGATTGTAGCAGCGGCAGGAAATTATAGTCAAGAAATAACTCCATATTACTATGATGATCAAAAAAGTTTTTTCCCTGCAGCTTACGATGAGGTTATCAGTGTAGCTGCAATTACACCCACAGATCAAAAAGCTTTTTTCTCTAATTATGGATCTGCGGTCGATATCGCGGCTCCAGGAGGTGCAGATAGTAGAATCGAGAAAAATATTCTCTCAACAGATTTGACTTATGAAGGGTATAACAGAAGAGTCGGAACTTCTATGGCCGCCCCTTACGTAACCGGCGTAGCAGCCTTGATTGCGTCATCTGAACCTTCTTTTAGCCCCGCAAAAATAAAAAATCAAATTTTATCTAATGCCACTAGTATCAATTCTGGTTATAATATCGGAGCAGGCTTAGTTAATGCCGAAAGTGTAATTTAAGAGATATCTTGCCAGTAATCCATGGACTTAGCAAGATTCCAATACTCTTCAGATTTATTATTATCATCCAAAACACTATATGCTTTAGCTATTAGGGCTAAGCTAGAAGCATTATAGGGAGCAGATTTGAGCAGTTTTTCTATGTTTTGCTTAAGCTGAAAGCAGTTTTTTTGCTCGACTTGATTAGATACTAAAGATTCTAGTTCTATGTATTCTTGAATAGGATTGTTAGGACCATACAAATCCTGAAAGCTTTGTCTAATACTGTCTATGACTGCCTGTGAAGGAGATAATACCAAGCGAGATAATTTATCATCGCCCATTATAAAACTATATGACCCAGGGACAGCTTTAGTTAGAAACTCATTGTCAATTTCAAAAGCCAGTGAGTTACCTACAATAGGTTGATTCAATCCTTGATTAGGACTTATATCTGAAGAAAAAAGTATTCCGTGAGGCTCAAGAAGAGCAAATAAGTTTTGTATAGCTTCCAGGGCTGAGTATATATAAAAAATTTCTTGTTCAGAAGATTTATTCCTAATAAATTCAGTGAGCAGAGGAAAAAACTTTTTCTCAAGCTCAGATTGTTTAGTGATATCATAGTCACGCCATTGAAAGTCTCTCCTGATACGGGCTTGCAAAAAGTCATTTTCTAGAACTGAAAATTTGATATCTTCTCTTAAGGAGCTGGAAATATATAATTCTTGCAACTCTTGTTTGGAATTCTTTTTTAGGATAGTCAATCCTAACACATCAAAAACAAAATGCAAAAAAATAAAATCAAATTTCACTTGAGATTTTGTCTGCATAATATCTAACAGTAAATAGTGATAATGAACGCCTTCTTGAAGCCCATCAATATCTGATAGAATTTTTTGAGATTTAATATCATCCAAGTTTTTTTGTGAAAAATCGGAAACATATAATTCAATCTCATCAATAAAACCCTCATCCCTAGCTGCAAGCATAAGATGCCGCGAAAATCGTCCTGATCCGGCTCCGCATTCAAGAAATTTTATTTTAGAATTAAGATTCGTCTCTTGCTTAAGTTTTTTTAGGATCTTGACTATATTAAGTGCATTTTGAAAATTAGATCCAGATTTGTGTGGGACAATCTTAGGACTATTGTCAGACCAAGCCAAGAAGCCTTTTTGCTGATAATAATCCTGTGATATTTTCCAAATTATAGATTCATTAAAAGCTACAAAATCTTCTAATATTTTGAAACCTGGAATACTAAAATCAAAGCCATCTATCATATTAAACTGGCAAGCTCGACATCGATGTAAGCGACGATCTCTTGAGAAACAGGATCTATCATCATAAGTTTATAATCGTTAGATTTTTTTATACTACCCAAGCTAAATGCTAGATTGATTTGCTTGGTAGAGTTAGTCTCAATCCCTGTCAGAGATTCACTGCTAAGAAGAGGATTGTTATAGACCGGAATAAAATGCCTATCAGAGCTCAAAACAAAATCCCCAAAATGCACTTTTCTAAAGCTATTATTCTTAAGC